>JAUVKG010000124.1 GCA_030596365.1 Chlamydiota bacterium
CGTGTTACTTCGTGAGCGCCGGGTGCTTCGCAAGATATGTGGAAATCGATGTTAAATCGAATTTAACATCGATTAACGATTAACGATATGGAATTTTGGAAGTTAAATTCCGAACTACCAACTACCAACTACCAACTACCAACTACCAACAACGCACAATCAATGTTTATGTTTAGGCTGCTTAGGCTTAGGATAGTATGCTTCCAGAGCTTCAATACATTCCTTTAGAGTTTTCGAATATTTTGGATCGGTATTTTGTTTAGCTTTCATTGCCGCAATAATTACCGCATGGTGTTTTATTAAACGTGCAGCATAATCTTTTTGATCAGGTTTGACTCGTTGCGTCAAAAAGTAATTACTGATTGTAGAAATAATATTTTGGGCATGTTTTTCCTTATTCATTACCCAACGAACCATTTGGTTTTGAGATTGCGCATCTGATTTACCTGCCAGTTCAGCAATCAATTTCATTGATTTTTTTACAGTAATAGAATCTTCGATCATTGATTGAATTCGCGCGTTGTCATTATAAATTCCGCATGGAATTTGGCAATGCGCATGTGCTAACTGTACAACAACCAGAGTAAAACCGAATGCGGCGAATGCGATAAACAGCATAGTTTTTCTAAAATTTTTCATCATTAATTTCTCCTTTAATTTAAGTTAATTCTGTCATAAAAGATAGACAGCAACAGTTATAAAATTAATTTTTCAAAATGCGACACAATATATCTCGCAACTGACTTATGTTGTATGGCTTTGAAACAATACCTTTGAAGCCATGTTCTGCATAATTTGCTACAATATGATCTTCGGCATAACCGCTGGATACAATGGCTTTTGCATTCGGATCAAATGCAAGAAGTTCTTTGATTGCTTCTTCTCCGCCCATTCCGCCTGGGATTGTCAAATCCATGATAACTATATCAAACGGTTCATCTTCATCCATAGATCGTTTGTACATTTCTATTGCCTTTTTACCGTTAGGAGCGGTTTTGACTGAAAAACCTATAATTTCCAACATTTTTGAAGTAACCATAAGAATCATCTCTTCATCATCCATCACAAGTATTTTAGCCTTTGGTTTCATGGTGTAAGGTTGTGTTTCAGGTTGTTTTTTTTCCTGCAGTTGTTGAGCTTTGGAAGCGGGTAAATACAACGTAAATATTGTTCCCTTGCCTTGTTCCGAATCTACACTAATAAATCCACCATGCTTGTGTATAATAGAATAGACTGTTGCCAGTCCCAGTCCGCTGCCGGTTTGCTTGGTACTGAAATAAGGGTCGAAGATCCGATCAAGATATTTCTGATCAATACCTACTCCTTCATCGCGAACAATTATTTTAATATATTTTCCTGGTTTTAAACAGGGAAAGAATTCTGCAGTAATATTAACATTTTCAAGAGAAATATACAAATGCCCGCCATCCGGCATTGCCTGGTTGGCATTTATTGTGAGATTGGAAAACACCTGTTGCATTTGTCCGACGTCAACTTCTGCCATCCACAAATTTTCTGCCTGTTTAAAAACCAATTTTACATTACTGCCTGAAAGATCAAATTTAACTATTTCTTTTGCAAGTTGACCAATACTTACATCCTCTTTTACCGGTGCTCCGCCTTTTGCGAAGGTAAGCAGCTGTCTTGTCAGGCGGGTAGCTCTGTTCATTGATTTTTCAGCTTCTTTAAGGTGTATGAGGCTTGGGTGATCCTCTGGCAGTTCCAATTTAGCGATTGAAATATTACCGAACAATCCCATCAAAATATTATTAAAATCATGTGCAATTCCACCTGCCAGGTTTCCGATACTTTTAAGTTTATCCAATTTTTGGAGTTCTTCTTCTGCTTTTTTAAGTTTAGTAATATCAGCAATTGAAACTATTACCTTTTTATAATCATCGGATGCTCTAAGTTTAATTATAATTGATATCGTTTGCCTGTCTGAGCATACCAATTCAGATTCTTCGGAGAAAGATTTTTCATTATTTGCAATAGCGACCAACTCGGTTTTAAAAGTTTCCAAAGAATTTTCATTAAGGCTTGAGCTAAAATTCTGCATCAATTCATTTCCGTTTTTATATTTGAGTAAATCCAGAGATGCCTTATTATAATTAAGAATTTTAATTGAAGAAATACAGTCAGCCAAAAACTTTGGATTTTCATCGAAATATTTTTTAGAAACAGTTATTCCATTATTTTTAATGCCATCTAACAGCTCTTTTACTTTTGAGAAATCTTCTTCTAAAAGCGCTAATGGATTTTCATTAAATAAATCCCGATAGTTTTCTTCACTTTCTTTTAATTTTTCCTTTGCTCGTTTATGCTCTGTAATGTCTCTTGCAATACCTAACACACCAATAAGTGTTCCATCGGATTTATACATTGGTGTTTTAATAGTTTCGAGTAGTTCTTTGTGGCCGTCATCGGCAAAAACAACTTCCTCTTCGTTTATGCATGGACGTCCCGTTTTCACGGCTCTTTTATCATTCTGCCGTCCAAAGTCTGCCAATTCCTTATCTACAAAATCGTAATCAGTTTTTCCGATGATATCTGTTTCTTTTACACCAAAAAAACTTTCAACCCGGGGATTGCAGAAGAGATAAATTCCATCCGGATCTTTTAACCAGACGAGATCTGGAATTGTTTCAGTTAAAGTGTGTAAATGTGTTTCACTTTTTTGCAGATTTTGCAACATTTTATTAGCATTGACGGCCATTTGGTCAAGTTCAGTAAATTGAATAAAGCTGCGATTTATTTCTTCCTTCAAGTTAACAGATTTGTTAAAAAAAGAAATAAACAGGTTGAAATCATTTTTCAGTTTACGTGTCAGCAAATTAAACAAAAACAAAAAAAGCATTACTATTCCAATAACAATCAGAATGGAGTAAAGCAGTTTTACTTTAATCTGATTATTCAATTTGATCTGCATTAAATTAATATCTTTTTCCACATCATCAAGATAAACCCCTGCGCCAATAAGCCATTTCAGATCAGGGATTCCATAAACAAAAGAAGCTTTTGGTGATTCTTTTTTTGAGTCGGTTAGTTTTTCCCACGAATAATAAATATAATCACCATCAGGTTTTAAAGCCGCTTTGTATTCCATCTCAAAGATATCTTTTATTTTTTCAGGTTTTTTATTGAAAAGC
Organism: Chlamydiota bacterium; assembly: GCA_030596365.1. Lineage (GTDB taxonomy): Bacteria > Auribacterota > UBA3054 > UBA3054 > B51-G9 > B51-G9. Next base: position 3,150 of record JAUVKG010000124.1, read on the forward strand.
TCCCATAATTTTTTTGTTCCATTAAAAAGTTTTCCATTAGATATTAAAGCATCTCCATTTAACCTGTTAACAAAAATATATCCTTCTTTACCATACCTTACCGCGTTAATTTTAGTTAGTAGGTCTGATTTAATCTGGTCCTTAACATCCTCGACATACAAGCCTGTTCCAATAATCCAGTTATACGGTTCAAATCGTTTAATAAAAGCTATTTTTTTAAAATTTTTCCCTGTATAATTTGGTTTTGTCCAGTAATATTCATAAAATCCTTCGCCGGATTGTTCAGCAATTTTAAACATATCTTTGGTAATATACTGTTTATGTGTATCCTGTACATCTATCAGATTTACTCCAACCAATTCCGGTTTGCTTGGAAATAAAATTGCTGTTCCATCAAGCCGGCTGATAAAATAATATCCTTTTTCCTGTTCAAACCGAACGGGGCTTAAGGCATTAATAATTAATTGTTGAATTTCGGTTTTGCTTTTGGTGTTTGTGTTCTGATTGTAAATATTTTGAGCGATGGAATATGCCTCATAAACTCTCATTTTAATTTTTGATTTTACAAGTTTTTCGCTCTGTGATTTTTCATAGTTAATCATATCAGCAACACGATCAACCTCACGCTTAACCATTTGCTTCTGGCGGGTAATGTAATCTGAGCGCATTTGATTTGCGCGGGAATTGAAATCCTGATAGGAGGAGAAGATATCAAGTGTAATAATGCTTCCGCCAATCATTATTAAAATGATAATTCCGGAGAATTGAATAAGTTTAATGAAGCTGATTTTTTTTCTCATGATTATTTTCCACGAATATCCGGTGAAAAAACAGATCTTTAAACCTCCAGAGAAAAGCTGATAAAATATAAATAGTAAAAGGAATCAGTAACCAAGAGAGGTTCAAACTATGAAGTATTCTAACATAATCATTAATAATTTGCTACCTATGAAGCGGACCGGGCGGGTCAAGAGCTTACATTACTTTGTATCGAGTCGCAATCCCATATTTGCTGAATTCATCGCATGCGTAGCCCTGCCATTTAGGGTCAAGGCCGATAGATTTATTATCGACATAGTATCCAGCAATAAATCCTCCTCGACCGTGCCACAATTTATCCAGCATTTCTCTTGCTTTATTCCGGATAATATTTTCGTCAAGCAACTGTAATGTTTTCTGTATGTCAACAGGGCACCAGAAAGTAATTTTTCCTCTTTTTTGATGAGCAGCAAGTATGTCCAGGCCGTGCAGGTCAGGCTGGTCGAACTGTAAAACATCAATTCCCGCTTCCATCAGTCCGGGAACAATAGCTTCTATTTTTCCGCACGAGTGCATGAATACTTTAATTCCGAGGTCATGAGCTATGCCGCATAGTTTGACGAATCGCGGAAAGAATTCTTTTCGCCACATGTCGGGGCTAATGAGTGTTTGGCACTGTGTTCCCCAATCTTCAAGAAACATAACTCCGTCAACACCGACGGCAGCATAATTACGGATCATGTCTTCCACCATATTGTCAATACGATCATGCAGTTCGTGCATACGATCTGCCTCCAGGACCAGATCCATTAAATACTGATCGAGTTTCCGCATTTTCCGGGCAATATTGAACGCGAATCCGGGTATTTGTCCTAAGAGCCATTTATCAGGCACTTGTGCACGCATGTCAGACACGCATATATAATCTTCAGGTTTAGAATAGTCAGGAAGTTTGTAGGTATCAATTGCGGAAATATTTTCCAGGACACCCATTGCGACTTCGCCTTTAGACGTGGCGTCAATACGCCTCCAGGTATTGCCCCATTCATCTGTTCGTTCCCATTGATCGCCTCCTGTTTCTTTCCAGTCTGTTGCGTGTGTTTTGGCGCTGCAAAAAGCATCGCACATATCTGAATCGCCGTATGTTCTGGCGATTCTTTCGGGACCTGAATATTCAATTGTCCTACGAATTATTTCTCTTGGTGTCATTTTACTCCTTTTTATCGTGTTATAACATAAAAGCCTAATATCAGTGCGCCTACAGCAAGCCAGGCTACAGCAAAACCTATAACAGATGTTTTTCCCGGAACCAGTATTTCCAAATTACCCGCTTTAAATAGCAGACGTTTGGGAGGAATTTTTATACCTTCCGGAATTGTGCATGGCTCGGTCAGACCATCTTCTGCCGTGTCTACAGGTGTTCGAATCAGTTCATAGAATCGGTCAAGTTTATTTTTGTCTTCCGGTTTTGTCAGAAGGCTGACAATGATTCCCGTGCCAAAGCCGGTTACGAGGTAGAATATCATCTGCCAGTGCAGCATCATTGCGCTGCCATCAGCTTTTACGAAAGCGGGATAGATTTCACCGACAAAATTTATGAAGAAACCCTGACCTGTAAGGATCAGCATCCCGAAAGCACTAAGCGTAGATGCCCATGCTCCTGCAACCGTAGCCCTCCTCCAGAATAATCCAAGCCAGAATGCAATTCCCATCATCGGTGCGATTTTCCAAAAGATTTCGATGCCCTGGATGACATTTTCCAGGAGATATGCTGATATCAGTCCTCCGGCCACGATTCCCAATGCAGCTACCCGTCCGGTCATCAGGTAATGTTTTGGACTTTTATTTGGAATTAAAGGTTTGTAGAGATTTTCTGTGAACAGAGCTGATGAAGCTATCATGAATGAGTCACAGGAACTCATAACTGATGCCAGCAGCGAGGCAAGGAAGATTCCGAGCAGTCCCGGCATAATTCCGGGGAAAAATTCATGAGCCATAATACCATAAACTTTATCGGGATCGACATTACGCCCTGCGAGATATGCAACGGCCGCGATGCCTGTAATGCACCATGCCATAGTACAAATCCGCTTGATAAAAGAGCCGACGGTAAATCCGAACCGTCCGTCAGATTCTGTTCTTCCTGCTGCACAGTTACCCATTGTGTGCGGCTGTGTCACAATCCCAATTAGCGCATTGAGGGCGATAATAATAATGTAAAAGGCAGTAATACCGCCGGGAGCGGTCAAAGAAAACATATTTTCATTGTTGATTGTTTCGCGCAATCCGGAGAAACCGCCAACCGCTTTCATTACAAAGGGAACCAGTGCGAACGAGAAAATGACAGTGAGGATGCTCTGAAAAAAGTCGGTAATAATAGCTGCCGAAAGTCCGCCTGCAACACCATAGATCACAAACATCCCGGTCATGAGCAGGATGATAACATTTGGTGATATTTCACCTCCTAGACTGGCGGAAATAACTGCGCCGGAACCTTTAAGCATTACCCCGATATTAAACATCAAGTTGAACGTGCCAACTGCGGCAAAGAGTATACCAACGCTTTTCCCGTATCGAGCGACAAACACGTCTGAGACTGTAATGGCACGAAAGCGCCGCATGAGCGGGGCGATAAGCCAGTAGAAAGGTGTGCAGAACAGCCAGAGCCATTGATACCATATTCCCGCTAAACCGCTGGTGAAGGTTTTGGATGCGACACTGACCGCCTGATCAGAATGTGTACCTGTGCCAAATGTGTGAGCGGTGAGCATGGTCTTGCCGAATTTTCTCGGCATAAAGAAATCGCCGATATTTTTAACCAGTCTTGCCGCCCATACACCGATGAGTGTAACACCTATGAAATAGACTATCAATACGACGATATCGACTGTATGTAACCCGAACATTTATTATTTTCCTCCTAATTTGGAAGTTTTTGCTTATTTTTACAAAAAAAGTCTTACTAATGCGGAACCACCCCTCCTTCGTAAGGAGGGGAACATATACCGCCATACCTGTTTGAGCAGCGACTAATTAAGGGTTATTCGAAAAGGGCGGTACATTTTTAGTGTGGGATTGACATAATTTGTTGTTTGTAATCAATCGTTTTCATTTCCTGTGGTTAAAACCACAGGCTAATTGCCTTTGTCCTTATCGGACATTAAAATCAGTTTTTACTTTTCGAGCAACCTTTAATTAATGATACTAATTAATTTATCCAATTACAAGGATACGTTACGTAAATGTGTTTTACCCTGTCACGAACCGTGAATATTTGTCGTGCGCCTGCACGAAGGTACGCAAAATCACCTGCCTGGTACTTTTCGATAACACCATCTGAATCTATCTCTATTTCACCTTCGAGAATATACAGTACATCATCAACGGGAGCTTTTTCGACTACTATTTTTGATGCAAACAATTCATGAACTCCGCATGACATTTTGGTATCCCCAACGGCAGGAAAAATTTCCGCAATGTTTGAACCGCCCCATATTCCGTCAGGTATTTTGTTTAGAACAATTGATTCTTTTGAAATCTTCTTAATACTCATATTACGCTCCTTTATGTTATGATTTTCAACTACGTTTTTCAAGATTATATAATTAGTTAAGTGTTAGAATAATAACAAAAACGTTGCTAAATGTCAAACAAATTAGATAAAAATATATTTTCAAAAACTCCGCTTATAAATTTTGATAAACAGCCCACTTCGGGTCGAAGTAGGACACTTTT
>JAUVKG010000178.1 GCA_030596365.1 Chlamydiota bacterium
TTTGAAATAAAAAAAACGCCGGTAATGCTTAAAGTCAGAACAATTATTCCCACAAAAATAGCGGTTGCCATATAACGCGAAAAACCGGTATCACCACGGATTTTCTTCCATAAACTTTTTGTTTTTTTCCTTCTCGCTTCGTGTGCTAAACGAATAAATTTTTTCCATTCAGGCAGGGCCTTTGTTCCGATTGACCATAAAATCAAGATCAATATAATAGCAAAAAACCAACTTTGTAAAAGCAATGCTTCAGCAAAAACACCTGTACTGAAAAGTAAAACAGTTGCTGCAGACCATAATCCCCAGCGTAATATTGTGTCTTTTGAAATAGCTGTTATTAATAAGTTGAAATTAAGAAGAACAATAAATATTCTCAATGCATGCTCTCCCCATAGTGATGGCGGTGTAAGAGCGAGAATAATCGCGCTTAAAAAACCTGTAAGTTTACTGCTGCACATACTTCCGACACGATAAATCATTAAAACAGCCAGTACAGCCATCAATCCGTCCCAAATTCTAAATTTGCCAACCGGATAAACTGTTTTACCTTTGTACAAACTATAAAAAATGATTTGATTCAAATAGTTTAAGTCATGAATAACCGCCTTTCTTACTGTTCTAATAATATTCTGACCTGCGACACTTGGAGCTACTGCTTCCATTCGTATTAGATCAGCCATTTTTATATTTTTTTGTGAATATCTTATGTGGCTGGCAAAAGTAAACAGCATAATACCGGCAATACTTACTATTAAAATATTTCTACTGAACTGAGAAGTTTTCATTATTTTATATTTTTGAATTTTTATATTCTTTTTTTATTACAAATGAATTCAAACTTTTTCACAATTTAATCGGCCGAAAGCTTGTTTAATATAATCCGCGAAATAGAAACATTACGATCCCATCCGCGTGAATTATTATATGTATCATTTGTAAATTCAATAATAACATCTGAAGGTTCGTTTTCAATCTTTACGTCAAACGCGTACGCGTTAAAAACTCCGTTGGTTGATATTACACGTAAACTTTTGAATGTGTTATCTGCCCAAACCCTTATTTTACAAGCCGGATCAAAACCTGAAGCTTTTGCTTTTTCATAAGGCGTTCCGGAGTCCCGAGCCATAATTGTCATTTTATAATCGCCGGGTGTCACCCATAACTTACCTTCAACCTGCTGATTATTAACAATTGTAAGAATACCACCGCTTTTTGTCACCGCTTTATCAGCAGTTCTCGGATGCAGCCATCCGACTGCCGGCATTTCAATAGTATTATGCGATTTTAGTTTCGTTTTATTACCATCATATAAAAAATATAAAGCATTCGCGTTATTTGTGAAATTTGAAAGAGATTCCGTAAAATATTTTTCCGCTTCTTTCCTGTTTCCTAAATGCAGATAAAATAAACCGGCAAGATAATAATCAGCAGAAGAAGCGGCTTCACTTTTCAATTTAGTGAGCAAATCTGCCACAATTTTATCTGATTTAAAAAAGGAAAAGCGATAATGTTTAGGCATTTTTTCAAGACGCTGAAGCGCTTTCGAGTACAATCCCATTTCAATTTCCGCCATAAGTTTTTCTTCTTCTATTGCCAACCTTGGTATTGTTGATGCTTTATTTAACTTTTCTAAAGATTCCCCCCATTGTTTTTGCCCTGCAGCATAACCGGCTTCGTAAACAATAAGTGCCTCATGAGAATTAAGTGAAAAAACGCGAAGTAATTTTTCACGCAACTGGAGCAATCGTCTTTGTCTTGTTGGTCCTTTAGATTTCTCTAGTTTCGGAGGTGTTCTAACTGTGTAATATGCTGCTGCAGCACGTCCGGCTCCGACAAGACTTGTAAAAACACTAAAGAACAGGAAAGCATATAACAGGGTATAAACCCTCTTTTTTTCAGAAAATTCATTGTCTGCCGTTCCTCGTAATATGAGTATATACACTAAAGCGCAGTCAATTAACTTTGTACCTTTTAATATCGCTTCTACAACACTTGTTTTTTCAGTATAGGCTCGGGCTATTTCCATTAAAGTCAACATTACTCCAACAGAAAGTATTCCAATCAAAACATACATATCGTTTTGTGTAAATTTGCTTGCAAATTCTTTATACGATATTTTTCGTGCAAGTAACGGGAGTATCCATAAAACTGTTGCAATTAATATTATACCAAGCGAAACAACACGGTAAAAATTAAATGCCTTTGCTCCCTCACCAAAAAAAGCGACACCATTTATCGCCGGATCAAAAAGCCACAATATATATGCGTATGAGCCGGCAATAAAACAAACTCTGACATAATTTTTTTGAAACTCTCCGGGAAATGTAATGCATATAATTGCCAGCGACATGCCTAATATTAAGATACGTACATATTCAACGATAAGTAAGTTTAAGCAAGACAATAACGAAATGGCAAGCAAACTTACCATCAACCACATGATTGTTTTTTCAAGAGGGGTACGTTTCATTTAGCATTCCCGTATCAAATTTAGAAACAGTTGTTTTTTTACAATTGTGATGTTTCCTTATTTTTTTTACTGCTTTCTTTTTTTCTTTTCTTCTTATCTACTTTTTTCTCGCGATAACCATAGCCATAAGCATAGCGATAATAATTATAATAATAATAATCGTAATAACTTGCACGATATATGTTAACATTGTTAAGAATTACTCCAAACACATGCCCACCAACTTTCATTAATCCATTGATTCCACGCTTGACAATATCACGGTGTGCCCGACCACCACAAACAGTAAATATAACTCCATCAGCCATTCGTGCAAGAATAGCCGCATCAGTAACAGCAATAACAGGCGGAGTGTCAATTATAATTCTGTCGTATCTTTCACTCATTTTATCAAGAAGTATCTTTAGACGCGGACTGTTAAGTATTTCTACCGGATTTGGAGGAATTGGTCCTGCGGGTATTACAAACAACGTTTCGATTGGAGATTTATGAATAATTTCATCCAAAGTTGCATTGCCGGTTAAATAATTACTCAATCCTTTTTCATCACCCTCCAGTGTAATAACTTTATGTATTCTCGGGCGACGCATGTCAGCATCAATAATCAACGTTTTATCTCCTGCTCTCGCCATGACTTCAGCTATGTTAATTGCAGTTGTCGTTTTTCCTTCTGAAGGTCCGGTACTTGTTACCACTAATTGTCTTACCGGCCGGTCAGATGAAAAAAGTATATTAGTTCTTATCGCCCTGTAGTTCTCCGCAATTGTCCCTTTCGGCTGATTTTCAACTATTCCTTCAATCGCCGCTAAGTCCTGAGTTGAGGAAACTGTTGGAATTAAACCAAGAAATGGAACTTTCAAAAAGTTTTCCACATCAGTTGGTGATTTAATCGTATCATCGAGGTATTCTATAAAAAACGCAATGCCTACGCCTAATATCATTCCGAATATCATTCCGAAAAGAACATTCACTGTTTTTCTTGGCTTGATGGGGCGAGTAGGAGGTTTAGCTTTGTCGATAACATTGATGTTTCGCGGGTCAAATTCATCTTTGGTAGATGTCCATTCTTCAGCCCGGCTTAACAATATTGTATAATAATTTTGCGCGGCTAGTATTTTCTTTTTGTAAGAGTTATACTGCGCGCTTAGATTATCGAGTTCAATTATACGATCTTTTTTGCGTTTGATTTCTTCCTGCATTTCAGCTTTTGCCTGTTCAAGCTCAAACATTTTAATATCACCAAGATTATCATTGCCTGCGATCTTTTTTTCTAAATCATTCAACTGTGATTGTAATCTTTTTAAAGTGTCTTTGGATGCCGTAAGATCAATATTAAGTTCTACAATATTATTGTCTTGTCTGAATTTTTTGAAGTCTTCTTCGCGTTCACGAATTACTTTTTCATGCGCTGTTGCCTGAGAATCAAACCATTCACCGTAGTGCTTAACTATCGACATTTTACCGTCAACAGATTGTTGAATATACATTTTTGCTAATGTATTTGCATACAAGGCAGCTTTTTCAGGACTTCCATCTTCAACACACAAATAAACAAGCTGACTTCGCGGTATAGGTTTTACTTTTACTTTTCCAAGAAAAGCGTTTATTTTCTGCTCTTCTGTGGTCGCACCTTCCGGAGAAAACGGGGCTTTCATGCTCGTAAGTTCATTTAACAGTGCTCTTATAAGGCTTCTACTACGAAAAAGTTTTATTTGTGTCTGGAAAAAGTCGTAATCTCTTCCGCCACTGTAAAACGCGTTATCAAGGCCCGGCAACACCTTCATGCTGCCACGTTCAATACGCAGCATTGTTTTTGCTTCATATACTTCCGTTGCCATTACGGAATATATAAATGCTATAGCCGTTGTTGTAATTGTAATTCCAATTATTAACGGCGCGTACTTTAATAATATTCTCGCATACATTCTGAAGTCGCGTTCTTTAACATCTTTTTGATTGTTTTCAAGTATTCCGCTATTATTTTCCATACTTCTCCATTTATTAATAGTTGTTCGTTTATTTTATACCTGCTATAGATGAAGGCACATCGTTTAATATTTTGTTTATAATTTCTTTGCCAAAATGATTATTTACTATTTCACAGGCTTTTTTATAATTCTTATATCCTGAAAGTGAATGAGCATCTGAACTTAATGAATCTACTTCATCTCGTTTTAATAATTCAAATGCTATTTTCTTGGCGGTTGGTCCATGCACACCAACAATGCTTTCTGCATCGACTTGAATCATAACTTCACGAAAGCGCAACTCTTTAATCAAATCAATATCCTGCTGAATAAGACTATTCCTTTCCGGATGCGCTAATATAATTTTAGTTCCTTCGATCATTAAAGAAAAAAAGCCTTCTATTACTGACGCTTTGTTTATACCATTGGGCAGTTCAACCAACGTATAATTCCTGCTGCCCGAAATACCGAAATCTTCACCGTTAAGGATGCGTTTAATGTGAACATCCGTAAAACTAATCTCCCATCCGCCAATTATTTTTATATTAATTCCGGCATCACATACAGCGTCTTTCAACAGTTTAAGAGCTGACGCTCTCTTTTCCGGCGGTGTTGGAAATAAATCGCTGTAATGAGGTGTCGCAACTATATGCGTGATTCCGGTCTCTGATGCGTATTTGATCATCTCCAAGGATTTCTCTAATGTTTGAGCACCATCATCCACCCCGGGAAGAATATGCGAATGCAAATCCACCCATCTCCCGGGAGGAATAAAATCCATCGATTTTTTATTAATTTTAAATAGTTTAGTCCACAAAGTCATAATAATCACTTATTAAAAGTTAATAAATTATAATGAAAACGGCAAAAAAACGCAAATGAATTCTCAAGTTTTTCACGAAAAATAATGAAATTTGCAATTATAAGACAAAAATGGTATGATATAAAAGCGTATAGATTTGGGAAATGCTATCAACAGGAGATAGTTCCAACAAGAAATTCTTAGTAATGGTGGAGAATACCGGGCTCGAACCGGTGACCTTCTGGCTGCCAGCCAGACGCTCTCCCAACTGAGCTAATTCCCCACTCAAGTCTTTAAAATTTTATCAAAAAAAGGAGTATAAGTCAATGGTATCATTTTATCCTATGACCTTTAAACCAATCTATAAACCAAAGATGTGGGGCGGCAGAAGATTTGCCACACTCTTTAACAGAGAATTGCCGGCAAGTGATCCCATTGGAGAATCATGGGAAATCAGCGATAGAAAAGATGGTGTTTCTATTATCGATTCAGGTGAATTCACCGGGATGTCTTTGAAGAATTTCAGACAAAAATTCCCGAAAGATCTTTTCGGAGAGCAAGTCGATGAATATAAAGATCGCTTCCCGCTGCTTTTGAAATTTCTTAACGCGGAAGAAAAATTGTCCCTGCAAGTTCATCCCGATGATAAATATGCCCTGCGCTATGAAAATGATCTCGGTAAAAATGAAGCCTGGTTCGTTGTTGACGCTATGCCGGATTCTGAAATTGTCCGTGGTTTCAAAGCGGGAATAACCCGTGACAAGGCAAAAAAATCAATAGAAAAAAACAAAATTGAATCCATTTTATATTCTTTTAATGTTGATACCGGCGATGCAATCTCTATTCCTACAGGTACTGTTCATGGTATTGGAAGCGGTCTTGTTCTTGCTGAAATCCAACAAAACTCCGACGTGACTTACCGCTTA
>JAUVKG010000409.1 GCA_030596365.1 Chlamydiota bacterium
ATTGTAGGTCTGCCGCGTATCGGTGGTTTTGTCAGTATGACCCTTAAAAATGAATACGAGCAGGTTGCAGCGAGACTTGTTGAATATGGCGATCCGGGAGCAGATGCCTCAAAAGATCCGGACAGCTGGATTGGATGGTCAAGTGAAAAAGATGATCCTACACGTGAAGAATGGATTTTGAAAAAAAATCCTACTTTTGGTGGAACTGTTGCTAAAGCAATAAATAAAGTTTCTAAATTAAAGGCGGGAGAGCAATCTTCTATAAAAAACGGTCCATTTTCTTCTGTTGGTGAGGCTAATGAAGTTAGAAATGTAACTTTGTGGGAAAGAAAAACAGAAAAAGAAAATGACGTTAAAGCTAAAAAAATTATTCAGGGCGCTGCAGATTTTTTCTGTACAAGCGGAATTCGACTTGACGCTGAAGAAGAAAACGCCAATATTAAAGGATGGGCTCCCGCATATGGCGAAAGCGAATTGAACAGCCGGGATGGTGTTACGCTGAAAAAAGCAAAATGGGAAAAAGATATGTGGGTAAACCAGTCTGTTTCTATTCTTACAGGGCAAAATCGCGGAGAAATTTTTGCAATTAACGGCAACACGGCGAATAAAGTAAATATATCAGGCAGATCAATTCCGAATCGTAAAAATTTTTCAATAAGAAAGGACGACAGGTTTTCTATTGGTCCGGGATACACCACTTCCTTGTTTTATACGAGGAAAGACATTCAGCCCGGTATTTGGGAATGGAAGAATAAAGGAATACCTAAAGGAACTTATGACCTCACCTTATTTGGTTTAAATGATTCGATTAAAACTACAGAATTTCTTGAGGAAAATCATAACGCTTCCTTAGATGTTTCTCTTTTTAATTTCGAAAAAGAAATTTATGATTTAATAAAGAAAAATGTTAAATATAATAAAAATGATTCCGCTTTTGTAGGTGAAATTTTACCAAAACATATCTCCCCTTCCGGTGGAATAAGATTGAAATTAACACCACATAATTTGCAGGATATCGATGGAAGCGGTTTCGCATGGTTCGATTGCGTTTATGTATCGCCAATGCCGGCGATAGGTTTGGTAAATATCAACACTGCCTCGCTTCGCGTTCTTCAATCGCTAAACCAAATTACTCCTGAACTTGCCGACAATATTTTGAACGGGAAAAATAACGAAGGGAAAAATTGTCTGAAACCTTATAAAACAATTTCCGACCTGCTTGATGTGCGGGGAATTTCAATTAATATCTTTGGTGCTATTGCTAATCTTATTACTGTACGCAGTGACCAGTTTAATGTCTATGTTCTCGCTGAACGAATTGAGGATGTTAATCATGACGGAGCTTTTCAACCCAATGAAGGGGATAAAATTGTCGCTGTAGCACACACGCGCACTTTACTCGACCGCACAAAACTTATAACGGAAGAGGACATCAATTTGCAGAAAATTCAAATTATTGAAAAAGAGAATTAAAGTAACGCAAGCTTCCAGCTTGCATGCTTAGCAAAACTAATGTTTCCGGGAAAAATAAGTCAAGCTTCCAGCTTGACCATTAAGCTGGAAGCTTATCCTACTTTAGTGGTGCCCGTGAGGGTGGGGTGGTTCTCCTTTAAGTCCCTTAAGTCCTTTTTGTCCTTCAAGTCTTTTCAATCAACAAAAAACATTTAATAATTAACGGGATGTTCAACCCGTTTAGGGTTGTTTATGTCCACAAAATTATATTCCGTAGGTTAAAACACTACGTCTATTCACGTTTTGCCTTTTCAGACAAATTCTTCATCACGGATAAAACGGTTTGGGATAGCAGATACTATGCTTTTTTAATATGCTTTGTTGTATAAAGAGAAGTAAAGCCAATTATAATTATTTGACAAACAACAATAGTTATTTTTTTATGATAAGAAATAGTATAACAAAATTCACATAATTCTGATATAATATTAATTTGAACGGGAAAAATTAACATTAATCTAATAATTTAACGGAGAGAAAAATGGGAAAAATAATACTGTTAGTTTTAATAACTATAATGATGATCACCTCAACCGGATACGCAGCTTTGACCATCGCAGAAGCTCGCGCTCTGGGTGATGGAACTCCGGTAGAAATCGGACCGATTTACATTTCTACTACAAATGACCTTGGAGGAAGCTGGTATAATATTTTTGCCCAGGATGAAAGCGGCGGAATTCAACTCTCAGGTCCATTGTCTGTTATACCTGATTTAATAATTTCAAATAATCTTGTTCCGGGGTCGTGTATTACTCTCTCCGGCACCAATGATTTTTATGCAAATGCTTACGAAATTATTTATATAAGTGTTGTAAATAATTATGGCGTCTCAAATGTTCCGACGGCAATTCCAATTGATATTGACACTCTTGCAACTCCTGCACCCGCACCTTCTCTTGAATCTTTAGAAGGTAAATTAGTTGTGATAACAGATGTTGACTTTCAGGAATCCGGTACTTTTGCTGGAAAAACAACTTATACCATTGGAAAAAACGGAACTAACGGAAATGTTCGAATACAGGATCCAAATGATCCTCTCATCGGAAAGGCAATTCCTTCCGGCAGTGATGTTACAATAACCGGAATTTTTAGCGTTTTCTATTCTGGATACCAAATTCTACCGCTTGCTGTTAATGGTCCTGCCACCGATCCTTATCTGTTGATTGAGCCAGTCTCGAATCTGAATTTTGGGATTGTATATCCTGACTATACAAGAACATTACAACTGAATGTGAGAAATGGTGGTGAATTATCAAACTTGTTT
>JAUVKG010000220.1 GCA_030596365.1 Chlamydiota bacterium
ACGCGCATTCCCCTTTTACTGCCTCTCCGATTACCACCTGTTTTCCAAGTCCATGAAAAGCCCAATCAACGGCAAATGGTTTTGAAGAAATTATTGTAAAGATATCAATTATATAATCATCAGGCATCGCTATGCATCGTCTATAAGAAGTAAGGGGAACTTTAGGGTAAGAATCCCGTGCATCAGCTTCAATAACATTAATATCATCATTTCTATCAAAAAGAAGCAGTTTTCCGGGAACTCCATCCATGTCAGATGGTGTTTTGGCGCCAACTTGTGAACGATAATTTATTGTAACAGTATTGTGTGCCAGCGTTTGTTTTGTCCAGCCAAATCTTAACGGTGAATCTACAGCATAACTGCCGCCGGAATTAATTACTCGACGACCTAATCCACAAAAATATAGATCAAGCTTATCCGCATTACCACTACTGCCGCCATGTTGCCCGTAATCCAGCCGTGCATACAAAGATTTTGCGGGTTCATCTGCAAATTGTCTTAAAACTCCCCATCCCATTGACGGACTTAATATCGAATAAAGCGGTCGCGGGAAAATATTAACATTTCTTCCCGGTTTACAATAATAAACAAGAAGTTTTTCATCGCTGATTTTATCAATTTGCTTCTCCATTATTTCACCGTATAAATCATCACGGTAACGCAAATAAGCTGTCAGATAAATATCCCCGGGCGGAAGACCGGTTTTCATATTGTCACTTCCGGGAATCGCTCCAAGGGCATCAATAAACATTAACGGCGCATTGATCACTCTATGAATGTATGATTCACCGGATTTATGTTTCCAGTTGTAAGCACGTCCCCTGCCGGGTAAATTTGCTTCGGCATAAGCGATAAGGGCTCGTGTAGCTGTATAATTTAATACAAGCGACCCGCCGGGCAATAATCCGTCAGGTCCGAACACATTTTCTAACTGATATAAAATTCTCCTTCGCGCTATTACAAGTAGATTAGCATCTTCTGTAACTTTTCCGACAAGTGCTAACGCCGCCGTTTGCCAGGATCCATGAGTTGTATTTCTCCATTTTGTCCATACTTCTTCTTCGCTAATTACATCAGTCATTTCTTTCAGCCACACCCTATATTTCTTTTTTTCCGTCTTACTCAGCGAACTATATAGCAGATCATATGACTTAGCAAGATAAGGCAGCCAGTCACGCGCATAAAGCAAATGATATTTGTGATATAACTCAATACCACCAATCTGTTCTTCCGGGTTGAATTTGATTGTAAATTCATCGAAATAACTGATTGCATTTTCAAGATATTTCGAATCACGCTTAACACACCACACAATCGCGGAATCATAAATCGCGCGCGCGGCTTTAACATTTGATTTATTATTATCTCTTGCCAGTTTAATTTCTACCGCAAGTGATTTAATATCAGGCGTTCCTGCAGCCAATGCGGTATTCGCACGTGAGACTATATTTTCCCAGGCTTTTTTTACAACAGGTTCTTCATTTACTCTCTTCTTTATTGCCGCGCCGAATTCTCTTGAGCTTTTAACGCGATAATTTCCTACAGAACAAAAAGTTTTAAGATCTCTTGCAGAAATTGTAAGTGCGCAAATAAAAGCGAATAATATTAAAATTTGTTTTTGGAATTTTTTATTTTTCATAATTTTATACAATGACAAATATAACACGCAAATAATTTCGCATAATAGTATTTTACATCAAAATATTATATCATTTCAGCTCATTTTTGGCAAAATGATATTTCAAATACAAATTTCTTCGTTTGCAAAATGATTAACAGCAAAATAATTTTTTTAATTCAAATACAATTCTTAAAACAATAAAATTTATTTTTATTTCTTCTATTTAATCATTTTGACAGCAACGAAGTAACACTGTACTCATGTTCATAATTAAAGTTTTCAAATTAAGAAGCTTCTGTGTTCTTATGTTTCTTATCCACGAGCGCCTTCGACCTCGGGACAAGTTGTGGTTAAATTCTTTTCGTGTTAATTAGCGTCCATTCGTGGTTAAAAATATATTCGTGGTTACTTTTTATCGTTCATTCGTGTCACCAAAATCAAACACCATACTCTCATCCGCGAGTTTACCATCCTTAAATTTAACTCCCTCACTTTTTAACAACTCAACCTTTTCCCGAATCTTTTTACCGGACGTTTCACCGCCAAATCCTCCTATTGTCAAATTAGTTGAAATGACACGATGGCATGGAACTACCGGCGCAAATGGATTTCTTTTTAACGCCTGACCGACCGCCTGAGCCGACCGGCATTTGATAAAATTCGCGACAAGTTTATAGGTTGAGATTTTCCCTTTGGGAATTTTACTTATTGCGTCAAAAACTTTTTTCTGAAATGGTGTGACTTTTCTCATAATTATCTTTGAATTTAATCATTCTGCTGTTAATTATTCTGCAAAATGATTGACAGCAAAATGATTTTTTCTTAAAACAATAAAATTCGTATTTATATTCATTATTTTGGTATTAATCATTTTGACAGAATAATTAAATATAATAACAGAAAATCTTTAAATTAAAAACTTATGTTTTCTTATGTTTCTTATCCACGAGCGCCTTCGGCCTCGGGACAAGTTGTGGTTAAATTTTTTCGTGTCTTTCTGTGTGTTCCGTGGGCAAATCTTTTCGTGGTTATTTCCTTTCCAGAATCAACAATGTAACATCGTCAAAGTTTTCTCCCGCCTGAAAGTCATTAAGCTCTTTTATTATGATGTCATATAATTCCTCAGGCGATTTATCCGCTTCGCGTTTTAGAATCTCGAAAAACCTTTCTTCTCCAAATAATTCTTTTTCAGGTGAATGCGCTTCTGTTACTCCATCTGTATAAAGAACAAGCTTGTTGCCTGTTTCAAGTTTATATGTCCCGGTATCGAAAACAACATTTGGTATTGCTCCAAGAGCAGGCGAGCCGGTAATGCCGAACTGCTCAACGTCAGCATTTGCGATTAAGTTACACGCTTCGTTATGCCCGGCATTACAGTAATTTATTACACCTGTTTTGATATTAAAGTTTGCGACAAAAAGTGTAACAAACATGCAAGTGTCATTATCCTCGCATAGAATATTATTGGCATAACCGATTGCTTTAGCAAGATCTTTTTCATGACTGCAAATTGTTCTGAGAAGCGTTCTTGATAACACCATAAACATCGCCGCCGGAACACTTTTACCGGAAACATCGCCAACAATAAGTGTTAGTGTATCTTCATCAACAAAAAAGAAATCAAAAAAATCTCCGGCGACTTCTTTTGCAGGTTGAACACCCGCGTAAAGTGAAAATTCATTATGTTCAGGGAATGGGGGAAATGTACGCGGAAGTAGTGACTGCTGAATTTCGCGAGCGATATCTATTTCCCGCTGATATGTTTCTCTAACAGCAACTTCTTTCTTCAGATTGTCCATGTAATCGGTAAGCTCATCCCCAAGCGTATTAAATGAAGCTGCAAGCTGAACAATTTCCGGCGGGCCTTTTTGTTTTACTTTAATTGAAAAATCTCCGTTCGCTATTTTTTGAACGGCTTTACTTAAATCTCTAATCGGAGATGAAATAGTTCGTGCAAACCATAATCCGGCAATTACACCGATAATAGAAAGGATAAGAAAAACAACAGCACCGATTTTTTTTACCTTATCTTCATTGTTTTGGGCTGCGTTTAGCATTTCTGAATAAGCTTTATCCCGGATTTCTATTTCACTATCTCTGATTAATTTTTGTACAGGAAGAAAATAATCGTTGATATAGACACTCGCGCAAACGACAAACGGAGTGTTTGTTATGTGTACTGTTGCCATAAATTTTCTTCTTTTTTTTGCCCCTGCTTTCGCAACGAATGTGTAATAACCGGTTACAAAAGATTTCGTGAAAGATTCTTTTGTAAGTACCCACATTTCGGGATATTTTTTTTCCCAAAACTTATAATTTTTCCCCTGAATTTGCTTGTTAGGATGCCATACGGAAAACCCGTTCGTATCGTAAACATCTATATATCCACTCTCACCACCGTATGAATAAACAGATGCTGTCGCAATAGCACTCAATTTCACATTCGACATTAATTCGGGGTAATTATACGGCTGAGGAATTTCTTCTAAAATATCAGCAAGACGATATGCCACCGCATTCGCCTTTATAGCAACAACCGCTTGTCCGATTTCAGTAAGAACTTTTTTGGATAAATTATAGTTATTTGAAGCAATTTCGTGAATGCCCGTTGAAGCTGCTTTAATGTTGTGAGTTGTTAATTCTTTATTAATAATCCGGATGAAAAAGTAAAACCCTCCACCTAATCCGAAGATTATTGTTAGATAGGATAATATTAGCAGTGTTCTTATTTTCATTCGTAAGAAAGGATTATTGGATTATTGGATTGCCGATTACGGATTACGGACCACGGATTACGGACCACGGATTACGTATTGCCTTTTAGGCAAGTCCGGTCTCGACAAGACCGGTTCCCCCGTGGTTCGAACACACTTTTGCCGCAAGCCCATTAGCCGATTCATTAATCTCTGTCAAAGTTTTTTCTTCAAGCATACCAATAACAATTGCAGCGGAAAATGAATCGCCTGCGCCAACCGTATCAACAATATCAACCTTTACTCCGGGATATTCCGAAATTTCATTTTTCGAAATTAACAAACTGCCATTCGCGCCGCGAGTTAATGCAACTAAATCCAGCTCAAATCTATCGATTAATTTTTGTATGATTTTTTCATCGCTGCCTGACAAACCAAAAATTTCACCGACGACAGGCAATTCATCATCATTAAGTTTCAAAACCGATGCCTTATTCAAAGAATTTTCTATTATTTTTTTATTATAATAATGCTGCCGTAAATTAATATCAAAAAGATTTATACAATTTCCATTCGTACTTTCAAGAAATTTACTTATTGTGATTTCTGATGATGCCGACCGTTGAGCCAAACTACCAAAGCAAACTGCATCTGCTTTTTCGGCAAGTTGTTTTAATCCATCATTCCATCTGATAAAATCCCACGCTGCATTTTCGTGAATAATATATTCCGGTTTCCCGGCATCATCAATTTTAACATCAACTGTACCGGTCGGATATTCATTATTTTTCTGAACAAATTTTGCATCAAGATATATATTTTTTAATCTCAATAAAATCTCTTCACCAAGTTCGTCATTGCCAACACTACTTATAGTAAAAACCTGTCCGCCAAGATAGTCAGCCCAATACGCGAAATTCATTGGAGCACCGCCGAGTTGTTTCCCGGCGGGAAGCATATCCCACAACATTTCACCAATACCGACTATTATTTTATTCATTTTCGTGACGGGGTGTATTTATTTTTAGTCACTCGGAT
>JAUVKG010000335.1 GCA_030596365.1 Chlamydiota bacterium
AAAAGTAGCCTGTTTGGACCCCAAACAAGTTGTTTATCAAAAAAAATTGCAAAGGCTTTAGCGAATGAATTTTTGTTAAGTTACCCACTTCGGGTCGAAGTGGGCTACTTGCGGCAATTAAGCATTTCCAAATATACAAAATACCCTTTTCGAGTATTCCCTAATTAGTTATTAAAACACTAAGAATACAAATCTATCCTGAAAAAAAGTTGACATTGTATAAGTTTTATGTTATAATACATTCCCAAATCTATGGTTTCTGTATTTTTATAATTTTTAACCAAAGGAGAAAACAAATGAAAAAATCAATTTTAGTAATGGCTGCATTGTTGATGCTCGTTGTGTGCGGTCGAGCAATGGCGTACACTGTGGAGCTGGATCCGATTACGCCGCTGAGCGGATATATCGGTCTTGGAGAATGGGACACAAACGGTGATTTTGAGGAGTGGACAACTCATCAAACTGCTGATCCCGCAGTTTTTGGTGGAAGTCTCACAGGTAGAGTTGACGGTAATGATATGAATATTTCATTAGCCGTTGCCGCACTTCCCGCGCCTGATGTCCGCATTGCGAATGTTTTAATCACGGGATCGGTGTATGAAATACGCTTGCGCTTTGATCCTGCAACAGTAAATCAGCGTATAGATCTTTTCCCGACTATGGATGGAATATTCAAAGTTCCGCCGGTACATTTTGCAAATAATGGAATTCCAGAGTTGCCGGATATTCCTGTTGATGGTTTATTTCATGTATATCGCATGACTTTCGATACCAACGATACGTTTTATCTTGGAAGATTGGATGCACTCAGATTTGATATACTTGCTGACACACCAGTTATAGGTGAAACGTTTGAAATTGACTATTATAGAATTGCCAACGTAATTACAAACGTGCCTTATGTTAGTCCGATAACCGTTGATGGAGTACCTCTTCCTTATTATACAAGTGCTGCTGAATGGAATACAGACGGTGATCTTGAAAACTGGATGTTGAGCGGTATTACCAATGAGAATGTTTCGGGAGGAATTTTCTCGGGTGAACCAAATTCAGGTGACCCTTGGTTCTACAAATCGAACGCTGCTGGACTGCCGGAAATTAATCTTGCATTGGCTCCATACGTTGAATTTCGTTTAAAGCAGTCTGCCTCAATTAACAATAGTGAAATCGAAATATTCTTCGGCACGACAAATAATCCCGGACTTTCCGGTGCCCGCAGAGTTTCTATTCCTGCATTAGACATACCGGATGATGGACAGTTCCATATTTACAGATATAAAATGTCTGATCACCCTGATTGGAATGGTGTTCTGGAAGGTTTACGTATTGACCCTTATACAGTTGCTACATCTGAAAGATTCGAAATTGATTATATTCGTGTAGGGGATACTGTTATTCCTGAGCCTGCATTTCTTTTAAGCATTGCATTGGCAGGAATTGCAATTTTCCGAAAGCGTTTCTAGGGTTTTAGGAAAAGACAGATTTAAAAAAAGCGCGGATATTTTTTATCCGCGCTTTTTTTATTTTTAATTTGAGCCTGCCGTCCCACAGATTTTTTTATTGCCCACGGAAAACACGGAATTACACGGATAAACAATTTTATTCATTTTGTAAATGTCCTTAAATATTAGGACTTTAAAAATAATTATTTAAAAATTTCTGTGTAGTCTGTGTGTTCCGTGGGCAGTAATTTCAAATATTGCTTTTATGACTTTACAGTACGAAACTCCCTGTTTATCGGTTGTTAAAAACTTAAATTAAAGTCTGTGGTATGGTAGTGAGAATTATAGTAATAAATATGCAACAATTAATTCAAAATAAGAAAAGTGAGCAAGTTTTTCAAAAATGCGTCTTTGTTTAATCGAGAACCACCACGCCCTAAAGGGCACCCCTTCCCGAGGTGAATACTCGGAATGTACCACATTTGTAAGGAGGGGAGTTTGGTTATGCTAAATTTTGCAATTATTTTTTTGAGCGACTTATAATTATCTACTAATCTACTAAGAATACAAATCATCCCGAAAAAATAGTTGACATTATATAAGTTTTATGTTACAATATTAATATAAATGTATGCTTTTCTGTTTTCTGATAATTTTTAACCAATGGAAAAACAAATGAAAAAATCTATCCTGTTATTGACGGCAATGTTGATGCTCGTTGTGTGTGGACGTGCAATGGCATTCACTGTGGAGCTTGACCCGATTACTCCTCTTAACAATTATATAAGTCTCGGAGACTGGGAAACAGAAGGTGACTTTGAAAACTGGACAACTCATCTGGTTGCTGATGCCGCAGTTTATGACGGCAGCCTCACGGGCAGAGTTATTGGTGCTGACATGAACATTTCATTGGATGTGTCCGGTCTTCCTAATAATGATGTTCGCGTTAAGAACGTTTTCATTACCGGATCAGTGTATGAAATACGTTTACGTTTTGATCCATTTACAGAAAACACTCGTTCAGAGTTTTTTCCGACTATGGATGGGGAATTCAAAATTCCTGCGATAATGTTTGCCAATAATGCAGATCCGGCATTGCCTGATATTGAAAATGACGGATTATTCCATGTGTATCGCATTACTTTTGACACTAACGATGTATTTTATCTTGGGGAATTGGATGGAATTAGATTTGATGCGCTTGATGACCTTACATCGAATGAGACGTTTGAAGTTGATTATTTCAGGATTGCCAACACAGATGTAGTTCCCACACCTCCTGAGTTGCCTTATATTGTTGAGTTTGATCCGATTACTCCGCTTGACAATTATATCAGTCTTGGAGAATGGAACACGAATGAAGATTTTGAGGACTGGCTCCCCAACGCCCACATAACAGATCCTGCAGTTTATGATGGAAATATCACCGGCTTAGTTAATGATATTGACATGAACATTTCACTGCCTGTTTCTTCGCTTCCCTTACCTGATGTTCGTGTTGCGAACGTTTTCATTACCGGATCGGTGTATGAAATACGCTTGCGTTTTGATCAATTTACAGAAAATCAACGTTCCGAGTTTTTCGCTACTATGGATGGGATATTCAAAACTCCGGCGATAAAGTTTGCCAGTAATTCAGATCCGGCATTGCCTGATGTTGAAGGAGACGGTTTATTCCATGTGTATCGAATTACTTTGGTCAGCAATTTTTACATTGGAAGATTGGATTCAATCAGATTTGATATACTTGCTGATGCGGCAGTTATAGGTGAGACGTTTGAAGTTGACTATTTTAGAATTGCCAATGTAATTACAAACGTTCCTTATGTTAGTCCGATAACCGTTGATGGCGAGACGCTATCGAACTATACCAGTCTCGCTGAATGGAATACAGACGGCGATCTTGAAAACTGGCTTTTGAGTTCTATTACAAATGAAACTGTTTCGGGAGGAATTTTCTCAGGCGAACCAAATACAGGCGATCCCTGGTTCTATAAATCAAACGGAGCGGGACTGCCGGAAATTGATCTGTTTTATAATCCATACGCCGAATTTCGCTTAAAGCAGGCAGCATCAATTAACAACAGCGAAATCGAAATATTTTTTGGTACGACAAACAATCCCGGTCTTTCCGGCGAACGCAGAGTTAATATTCCTTCAATAGATATACCGCATGATGGCGAGTTTCATATTTACCGGTATAAAATGTCGGATCACTCTGAATGGAATGGTGTCCTGGAAGGCTTCAGGATTGATCCTTATACGGTTGCAACAACAGAAAGGTTTGAAATTGATTATATTCG
>JAUVKG010000310.1 GCA_030596365.1 Chlamydiota bacterium
TCCCTGCCATCGTGTGATGTGGATTGGCATTTCCGGTTCAAGTCTTTTCTGAAGTCTGTCTATAATTTTATTTATTCTTTCAGGTTTGAACATACTGCTGAGAAGGATGGCATAATGCTGCACAAATTGCTGTTTAAACGCTTCATTTTTCAGCAGGGCATTAAAAAGTTCCGCTGCCGCTGCTGAAGTATGAAAGACTTCGTCAGCCGGCAAGTCCGCAACATCGTTCATTGTATGTTTCAAGGTATGATGCCAAGGATATGCGGTTCTACCAACAGCCGATCCCCAATAACTGATGTCTGTATCGTAAACCATCCAACGCCAACGGCCGTCCGGGGTCTGCGGTCTCCAATATTTAATATTATTAGCCGGCCAATCGATATTAGCCATCCAAATCATAAAAACCTGATAATTAATATACTGATCAACTTCCATCTGTGTTTTAATATATTCATAATTTTCAGGAAGCGACATATCATGAGTTCGAGTATAATCAATCAATGCTCTATAGTGATCAGAGCTTCCTGCCCGGGCGTCAAAATAAGCACCTCTGATGAGATCGACTTTATCCGGATCTTCGCCATAATACGTTTCGGCATAAAATTCGTTCATTTTGTCGCGTATGTTCATAATTCCCCAGTAAGCGCCGTTAATGAAAAGTGAAACCGGACGATAAGCCTGAATATCAACATCAATAAAATCTTTCACAAAATCCCATTTCATAGCATCACGAAAATATGAGCCGGAACTCTGGGAAGAGTTTCGCAACACAAAAGTTCTATATGAATTAGCCGGTCGATCGGGAAAGATAGAATGCTTGAAAAAAGTTTTCCCGTAAAAATCTTTAGAATAAAACGCGAGCGATTTTAACGGGCGGTGGCGGCTTGTATTAGCGAAAATTTCAACACCGGCATCCTGGGAAATTGCTGCGATTCCATTAGTTTCAAAAAACTCAATGTGCATTGGCCGCCGCCAATCCTGATTCCAGTTCAAGTTATGGGGGTAACCGCGTCCCGGAATACCGTTAGTTCCTACGATATAAATTCCCACATTGTCGTTCCAAAGATAATCCGGATCCATAGAGAGAGAAATAACCGGCAGACTATAGTCACGATTTTCGAGCCAGGTTCTTGTTTCAGCTTCACTTGGAAGGTATCCGTCTTTAAAAGCACGGGCGCGGATGACAACAGGTGTCGGCAGAACATTTCGCGGAAGAGATTTTATCATCAAATTATCGAATTGTGCTCCATCAGTTCCACCGGCGTATGTACAGTTCAAAGAGATGTAGTTTGAACTTATATCTTCCGAAGTTATGAAGTTAAAAATTTCAACACCGTCAATTTTTATAGAAACTGTAGGATGGATGTTAGCGCTAAAATCCGCAACGAAAAATTCGATTGAAACATAAAAATGCCCATTGTTTACAATTCCAAAATCAGTGAACAAGTTTAAATTTGAAGTATTCAAATTTACATTAGCGCCCGCAGTGCCGTCAAAAACTTCAAAGTCGCCGTTTGCGCCCATGCGAAAACCGATTCCATTAGAATCATTTGCCTGTCTCATTTGAAAAGATGAACCGACAACGATGCCGGCTTTTGTCGTTCCCTGAATTTGTTTTATTTCAAATTCTACTGTGTAATTATAGCCGGTCGAAACATTTTCAGTAAAACTATGTGTTGGTGTTACAGCCGCACCGTCCGAATTGGCAGCAATATAAAGCAAATCTTCAGATTCGGGAATAATGATTTGATCACCTGAAGTTAATATGTAATTAGTCATTCTCTTCGAACCGCGAAAACGTCCGCCTTCATCCTGTGCTCCGAGCCTGGTTACGATTGGATTATAAATGCCGTTTAAAGCATAATCGCGTCCGAAATTATCACCGAAAAGCAATCGTCCGGGATCAGTGGCGATTTTAAACGGTGAAGAATATACCGGTGAAAAAAGGCGTGGGAGAGAACCATCCAAAGTGTAGTGAATGTCAGCGTCAGGCATCGTAGAAGATATGCTTAATTCAAATTCATTCGACTGAACGCCTGCGTTAACAGAAAAAGCAGGAAGAGAAAGTTGAGTGTTTATTTGAGATAAACCGGGAGCTCCATTGGATTGTCCGGGAGTGCATAAATCGTAATAATACCAGTTATCGCTTCCGTCAGGATAGCGTCCGAAAGATATATCGCGCGGTAAAACACCATAAGCGACCTGATCAACAATTTGCGTAGCCGGAGTTGACAAAGTTAAAGTTTCACCGTTCGCGCCGAGGCTAAAATTGCAGTGATTTGGAGATATGTCGTCTCCGTCGGCCCAATAGATCAAAAACCCGTTTGGAGGAATAATAGTTCCGTCAGGAATTCTCCATTTTTGCTGAAAGAGAGGTTCATCTGTCAAATAAAATCCGCTTAAATTTATGTTTGTAGGTTCGGAGTTAAAAAGTTCAAACCAATCGCGCTCGAAATTCCAATTTTCGTCAAAGAAGCTGCGACCGTTCTGCGCCATAATTTCATTAATAAAGACAGAAGGAATAGTACCCGGTTCAGGTATAATTATAGTATCCGAATTAGCTGTTCCGGGAGTTGGTTTCTCCAATCTGTTTTTTTCAAGAGAAGTAATTTCAGCTTTTTGAAGAATCACCTGGGCTTCAATAAGAAAATCGGAACTTCCAACATTGTAATTTAATCCCTGAATAACCAGCGAATTTGTTCCGTCATGGAGAATATTTTTCGGGGAAACCGTAACCGGAAATTTTATGTACTCCGCCGGATCGCCATGCGGCACTACTGCTCCGGAATTCCATTCAAGGGTAAAAGGCTTATTTGCGCTCGCAATTTCCTGTCCGTTTATATATGCAACAAATCCGTCATCATATTTAATATTTAACTGAACAGAAGAAACATTGTTATAATCATCCACAATAAAGTTCTGCCGAATATAACAGCTCTCAATAACGCTGTACATTTCGGTGACATCAGTATTAATAAATGTCTCATAACCCGTACCTTTTTCATAACCGACTGCAGCAAGTCCTGATCTCCAACTGCTGTCATTGAAAGATTCCTGTTTCCAGGAATCGCCAAGCGAATCATTTTGAGGAACAAGAACACGTACCGGAGCTTCATGACCAAGCAAAATTATTTCGATGCTGCTCATTGGGACACCATAAGAACGATCAGGTGCAAGTGGCGGAAAAGCAGGCGCAATTTCATCTATAACAGTAGAAGCGTCCGCGGCTGTTAAGCCAACATACTCTCCGTCAGAACTAAGTTTGAAATTCGTGTGAAGGTAAGAGGGATTGTTAGTGCGATCCAAACCGGAAGCAAAAATCAGCAGAAAAGATTTTGATTCAATGGTTGTTTCGGGAAAAGTCCATTTAGAAAGGGAAAAGGAATCATCTGTAAGGTGCCAGCCGGAAATATTAACCGGTGAATTGCCTGAATTATAAAGTTCTATCCAATCGTAACGCTGACCGTCTTCGGCGATAATTCCAGTGTCATTATTTGACAGGATTTCGCTTATAATAACATTCGCACAGCAATTACCTGCCAAGAGCAAAAGCACCGCGCAAAAAAACAAGGGAGCAAAAAGTTTTTGTGTCATATTTTCTTTATTTAGTATAAGTTATATAATTATATTATAGTATATATACCGATTGGTGTCAATTGCTGTTGTCGCGCCACAGCTGAAAATGTTCAGGCGCTCTGAGGAAATTAGTTTTCTGGAAAAACTAATTTATGGTCAAAATGATTTTGCAAATCAGTTATTCGCTAAGTATAAGAATATTAAGAGTACGTGCTTTGGACCCCAAAGCACGTATTTGCCCAAAAGCATATGCTAATATTTCGCAAAAGTATTTTTGATAATCAGTCTTTTCGGGTCGAAAAGACGTACTCATTTATCAAACTATTTTTTGATAATATATTTTGTCCTGTGAATCTTGTTAATCCTGTCAAAAAAATCTGCTTCAAATGGGAGGGGAATTAAT
>JAUVKG010000083.1 GCA_030596365.1 Chlamydiota bacterium
AAAACAATTTACTCTCGCGGAAGCGCGTAAAAATTTCGCTTTCTGGATTTTTACTCTTTCGCTCGCTATGTGCTCATTGTATTTTACCGCGGTAACTTTCCATGTCGCATCAGTTTTTACTGAAGCAGGTATGGATACAAAAAAAGCATTCATGATTTTTATTCCATCATCATTTATCTCAATATTCGGACGACTTATCGGCGGATGGATAAGTGATAAAATTAAGTTGAAATATTTGTTGTCCGTTTTTCTTATGGGTATGATAATTTCTATAATCGGTATGATTTTATTAAATGGCAATTCTATTCCACTGTGGTCTCTTATAATTGGTAACGGAATTATGGGCGGATTGTTTGCTTTGATTTTAAGCATTGTCTGGCCAACGTATTTCGGGAGAGAACATCTTGGCGCAATAAGCGGGCTTAATATGTCGATTATGGTTTTTTTCAGCGCGGTGGGACCATGGATATTCAGTCAATCACTTGCATATTCAAACTCATATAAACTTGCTGGATATGTTTGTTTAGCAATAGTTTTAATTCTTTTCGTTTTGTCGTTCAAAGCAAATAATCCGCAACAGGAAATCCGTGAGCCATAATCCGTAATCCGTGATCCGTAATCCGTGGTCTGTGAGTAAATCTCCTTTGTAGAAATATGCCGGGGCGGAAGAGAGGTGGCCAATAGGGCGCGAGGTGTAAAACAATAAAATAATGCCTGACACAAAAATGTCACGAAACGAAGCGGAGTAAATTGTCCTACGACAATTCAAATAAAAATCCCCCTACTCTACCAGCATATGCCGGTTCAGATGCTTTTCGCGTGCTTATTCATCATACTCAAAAGTATAAGTAACGATCTCGCCTTTTTTGTTGAAAAGTTTGTAAACTTCAGTAATAGTATCTCCATCTTTGCTTGAAGAGTATCGGTAGAGAGCATCTTTACCGATTTTTTTAATTATTCCTTCGGCGTAATTTTCATTCCATTGTTCTTTTTTTAGTTTTTTGTCAAAAACATGAGCGGCGTAATGACTTACTCCATCAAAGTAATTCGGAATAACATAGACCTTTTTATTTACAGTTGTAGATAAAGAACCGCTTTTAGGCAAGTCAATATTTTGTTGCCCGATATTTTTCATACCCTTCAGTTTATAGACATAAAAAACAAAATTGCTGGGTGAAACTTCCTTGCTTACATACAAAGTTTTCCCATCTGAACTTTCATGTTCCCAGACATTGCCTACATCTGTCAAAGATTGGTTGTCAATAATTTTTTTGCCTTTTCTATCAAGATAAGTAATAAGAGAATTGGTATTTGATTGTCTTATCCAATACAAAACTCCGCCTTTTTTATCTATGTAGAATTCGAGCCAATAATCCGTCGGCTCTGTTAAATTAAACTCCGAAACGTCTTTCCCCCCTTTTTTCCTGCAGGTAATTTTTGCATCATTGCCTGTCCAGACTTCGCGTGCGGTTAAACCTTTGCACACAACATCAAGATATCCATTTGCAAGAGGTTCAGTCCATTTTTCCTTCTTAAGTTTTTTATCAAAGACTATTAAACCTTCTTTGCCAAAGTTGTTATTCAAGTAGATATAAATTTCTGAACCGTTGAACCATGCTTCATAGAAATCTTTAATTTCCTGTTCTCCAATTTTTACAAAAGTGTCTTTTTTTACGCTATAAACAATAAGTTTCTTGCTGTCCCAGTCGTAAGTAAGAACCTGCTTGCCGTTATAATCTTCAATGTCCGTATTGTTTCCAATACCTTCAAGCGGTTTATTTTCTACTTTTATATTTTCTTTTTTATCTGTAATTGAAAAACCGTCAGAATAAATTTTCATGGATTCTCTTTTTTTGATTTCACATCCAAAATCATTAGTACGGCGGTAGTCATTGTCTATTTCTGTATATTTGTATGAAAATGCGCTTAGATCATCAGCAAACCTGACACCAAAACGTATGTTTGTGCTGCTGTCATAAAGTGTCCAGTCACTTAACGGGCCGCCTAATTGCCAGTTAAGAATTATGTTGCCTTCTTTGTTATGGCCGTAACCATATCCCGACACCTGAATTTGATAAGTCTGTCCGGATGATACTTCAAAGCAAACTTTGCTTTGATAATTAGAACTATCATCGTTTGCAGCAACAAGAGTAAGCGCCTCAACGGAGCTGCCCGTGAAGACAGCAAGATAAGTGTCGTAATCACTGGCAAAGGTGTTAAACTCACAGGCGCCGGAAGATGGTGCCGTCCATTTCCACCAAACGGTGCTGTCATTTCCATTATCCAGTTCCCCGATTTCAATTGTGGCATTAATATTATTACCATTGACAGTCCCGCTGGCGCCGGTGATAATAATGTGGTTTGCAAACATGTCATTTGCCGGTGCGGCACTGTATGCAGAAGTAACAATAACGAATACTGTAAAAGCGGCAATTAAATGCGGGATTCTTTTCATGATTTCATCCTTTTTTATGTTTTGAATTTTGAAAGGCTTTTCCGAGTGCGCTAATTATATTATATCAAAAAAATGCGAAAGAGGGAAATCTATAAAAAATCTTTTTTTTAATCAATTGATGATTCATATTAATTAATAAGGCACTAGACTAAAAGAAAATATTGAAAAGCTTGCAACCGCCTTAAATACTATGTCAACACAACCTTTATCAATAGTTGTTTGATATTCCTTGTTTATTCAACATAATTAAAAGTATGAGTAACTATTTCACCTTTTTTATTGAACAGTTTGTAAACTAACGTAACTATATCTCCACTTGTGCTTGAAGTGCGACGAACGAGAGTGTTTTTTCCTAATTTCCAGATCATACCATAGTCGTAATCATCAATCCACAGTGAATTTTTCAGTTTTTTGTCGAAAACATAAGCAGCATATTTATATCCTGAATCATTGTATGCCGGGATAATATATGCTTGTTTTTCAAAATAAGCTGTAGAGGCAAAACCGATTCTGGGCAAATCAATAGCCTGCTGTCCAAGTTTTTTCAATTCCTTTATCTTATAAACATAAAAAATATAGTTGCTTGCCGATACCTCTTTGCTTATGTACAAAAGTTTTCCGTCACAACTTTGGAGATTCCAGGTGACGCCTGCATCGGCCGGGGATTGGTAGTCGACAACTTTTTTGCCTTTTTTGTCAATATAGGTTAGAGGATAATTTGTATTAGACTTCACTATCCAATAAAGAACTCCTCCTCTTTTGTCTACTTTATAATGTAAGGTTGTTCCCGGAGGTTCTATTAAAAGGTGATTAGACATTATTTTCCTTCCCTTTATTTTACAAGTGATTTCTACAGTATTGCTTACTTGAATTTCACGCGCAGTTATTCCCATATTGATAATGTGAAGATTTCCTTCAGCGGGAAGTTCGCTCCATTTTAATTTTTTTAGTTTTTTATCGAAAGCCTGGAGCCCATTTTTTTCCGGAGATGAACTTCTGTCGCGCGTATAAACATAAATATCCGAACCATTAAACTCTGCGGCTTCGAAATCATTTATTTCCCGCTCGCCAAATTTTACAAAAGTATCTTTATTCACGGCATTAACAATAAGTTTCTTGCTGTCCCGGTCGTAAACAAGAATAAGTTTCCCGTTATAATCTTTAACGGAAGAATTATTTCCTATACCTTCAAGCGGTTTGTTTTCTATTTTTTTATTATTGTTTTTGTCTGAAATTGAAAAGCCATTGGGGTAACTCATCAAGTAATCATATCGCCAGGTTTTACAGCCCAAATCATTTGTTCGGTAGTATTTATTATTAATCGGTGTATATTCGTATGACAACGCGCTTGAATCATAAGCCAAATGAACGCTAAAATCTATATTTGTTTCGCTGGAATCAAGAATCCAATCACTTAAATTACCGCCTAATTGCCAGAATAGAACTACTCCGCCGCTTTCATTATCATAAGATCCTGAAACCTGAATTTGATATGTTTGGCCTGCTGTAACATCAAAGCATACTTTACTTTGGGTACTGTCGCCACAACTGCTGTAATCATCATTTTCTGCAATGAGTGAAAGTGCATCAACGGAAGCGCCTGTATAAATTGCGAGATAAGTGTCGAAAGAACTTCCGCAAGTGTTAAACTCACAACCGCCTGACGCGGGAGCTGTCCATGACCACCAGATGGTGGCGAAACCGCCGGGTTGTGGTTCACCAATCTCGATCGTGGCTTCAAGATTGATGCCTGTAATAGTACCACTTGAACCGGCGATAATGATTTGGTTTGTAAACATATCATTCGCCGGCGCAGCGCTATGCGCGAAAGTTACCGAAATCAATAATGTAAAAACTGTAATTAGAACTGATAATTTTGTCATAATTTCCTCCTTTTAATAGTCAATATTTTGTATAACTCTTTGTTGCAACTTTAATATTATATCAAAACAATACAAATAAATCTTCAGAAAAAAGTCTTGTTAATTCTTACGATGCAGGCAGAAAAATTCAACAGTCATTAAGAACAATATTTATTCATCATATACAAAAGTATAAGTAACGATCTCGCCTTTTTTGTTGAAAAGTTTGTAAACTCGTGTAACCGTATTGCCAATTTGGCTTGAAGTATAACGTCTAAGAGTGTCTTTGCCTATTTTCTGAATACTTCCTTCAGCGTAATCCTCTTTCCATTGCATTTTTTTGAGTCTTTTATCATAAATATGAGCACCATATTTCTTTATCGAATCACTATATTTTGATACAACATAAACTTTTTTATCTACAGTCACAGAATAGAGACTACCAATCTTAGGCACGTCGATATTTAGTTGTCCCAACTTTTTCATGCCTTTAAGTTTATAGGCATAAACTACAAAGTTGCTGGATGTGTTGTCCTGGCTTACATACAAAGTTTTCCCGTCAGAACTGCGGAACCTCCAAATATCGCCTACATCTGTCATAGATTTGTTGTCGGCAATTTTTTTGCCTTTTCTATCAAGATAAGTAAGAGGAGAATTGGTAATTGATATTTTGGTCCAATATAAAACTCCGCCTTTTTTGTCTATTTCGTATTTGAGGTAATAACCCGGAGGCTCTGTTAAATTATGCTCTGAAACTTTTTTCTTTCCTTTTTTCCTGCAAATGATTTTTAAATTTTCGCCTGTCCAGACTTCGCGTGCGGTTAAGCCTTTGCTCACAACATAATGATATCCATAATCAAGAGGGTCAGACCATTTTTCCTTCTTAAGTTTTTTATCAAAAACTTTTAAACCTTCTTTTTTTTGGTCGTCATCGAGGGTGATATAAATTTCTGAACCTTCGAACCATGCGTCATCAAAATCTTTAATTTCCTGTTCTCCAACTTTTACAAAAGCGTTTTTTTTCACGCCATATAGAACAAGCTTTATATTTTCCCAGTCGTAAACAAGAACCTGCTTGCCGTTATAATCTTCAATCTCCGTATCGTTCCCAATGCCTTCAAGCGGTTTATTTTCTACTTTTTTATTCTCTTTTTTATCTGTAATTGAAAAACCGTCAGGATAAATTGTCATGTATTCATTTTTTGTGAGTTTACATCCAAAATCATTAGTCCGGAAATACTTAGTGACTATATCTGTATATTTGCATGAAAGTACGCTTAAATCATAAGCAAACCGTACACCTAAATGCATGTTTGTGCTGCTGTAATCTAATATCCAGTCGCTAAAAGGCCCGCCTAATTGCCAGTTAAGAATTATGTTACCCTCTTCATCATGGCCGTAGCCATATCCCGATACCTGAACCAGATAAGTCTGTCCGGATGATACTTCAAAGCAAACTTTGCTTTGACGATTAGAGCTGTCATCGTTTATAACAATAGTAGTAAGTGAACTTACAGAATTGCCCGTAAAGACAGCAAGATAAGTGTCGAAATCGCTGGAAAAGGTGTTAAACTCACAACCTCCGGAAAAGGGTGCTGTCCACTTCCACCAAACAGTACTGTTATTTCCATATTCCGGCTCGCCGGTTTCAATTGTTGCATCAACATTGCTGCCTGTAACGCTGCTGATTGCGTCGGTGATAGTAATGCCACCGGCAAACATGTCATTTGGCGGAGCTGCGCTATATGCCGAATTAACAATAACAAATAATATAAAAGCTGCAATTGTGATAGTGAATTTTTTCATTTTATTTCTCCGGTTCCGCTTTATTAGAATGTCAGCATTAATAAGTAAAATCATGTTCAGCGATAGTTTTCTTCTTGTTGAAAATTTTGAAGTGATAGTTTGTCTCACCTGCGCCCGGAGTGATTACCTTACGCATGAACACCCCATTGCCCAAGTATTCAAGATGGCCCGGCGCAATTGATTCTGTCCATTTTTTCTTTAGCTTACTGTTATAAATGGTAAAACCTTCTTGACCGGAAAGACGCTGTTCTACAAAAAGTTCTTTTCCGATAAACTTTGAATCCCTGTAATTACTGACATTCACTTCACCAATTTTTTCCATTTTCTTATTGACTTTATAAGAACGCAGCGTTGCCGAAGCGCCGCTGCGGACAACCGTAACAAAATTTTTCATGGAATCATCAGCATGTTCCCACGTTACACCGGAATCTGTCAGAATTTTATTATCGAAAATCGTCTCGCCTTTTTTCGTGATATATGAAAGAGGGGAGTTAATGTAATCCGGTGAGATGTATTTGCTTGTCCAATACAGAAAACCGCCTTTGCCGTCTGAGCAATATTCAATCCTCCCCCGGGGCGGTAAACCCACGTTGTGTTTCGCGAGAGAATTCCCTTTCTTGAAAAAATGAATATTTAAGTTGTAGGTTCCTTCCGTTTCGCGGCTGATCATCTGCTTTTTGCTGCTATGAAGATGAATGAATCCGGGTTGCATCGGAAAAGACCATTTTTCATTATTGAGTTTTATATCAAACGCAACGGCACCTGTAACAGCTTCATTTGGTGGAAAACCAAGTTGATATAGAAAAATCGATATTTCAGATCCGCTACGCAAAATCGGCTCAAAGAAACCATCTATAGTCAAAGGCTGTTCGTTAAGCAAAACAAGTCCGTTTTTAACTTTGTAGGAAATAAGGCGGTTGCCAAGTTGATCGTAAATCGTCAAAATTTTACCGTCGAACGCTATTGGAATATACTGAATTCCTGCACCGGGAGGGGTTACATTATTTACAATTATATTACCTTTTTTGTCCGTAACAGTTATGCCTGTTTGAGTATAAAACTCAATATCGTATCTCATTTCAACCATATCGCCGAATTGATTGGTGCGAGTTTCAGCGCTAAAAATAAATTTCAAATGGAAACTTGCCAAAGAACCGTTTGGAGTGGCAATTTCCAGTAAACCGCTGTTTGTGTCTGCCATTTCAGTAATCCAGGGACTCGTTTGTTCTTCATAGTAGTTCAGTACTACTTGTCCTGTACTGGTTACGTCAGCGCCAGTTACGGCGATGTGATATGTTGTTCCGTTGGTAGCGTGCAGCGGTACATAACGATAGTTATACACGATTTTTGTGAGATTGGTAATACTATCACCAGTATAAACACAAACAAAAACATTTGAAGAAGTTCCACGGGTGTCAAAATCGTAAGTTGCTGTTGACGGAGCTGTCCATGTCCACCATACAGAATTACTGCCATAACCCCGGTTATTAAAGAGAGAAGAATAAACGTGAAAAGGTTCGCCGGGTTCCAGAGTGGCATCACTATTATTACCATTGGTAGTCCCGCTTGATCCGGAGATAATGATCCTGTTGGCGAACATGTCATTTGCCGGTGCGGCACTGTATGCAGAAGTTGCCATAACCAATACTATAACCACAGCAATTAAAATCGTGTTTTTTTTCATTTTGTTCCCTCTTATTGTAATTAACATTTTGCGACATTTTTACATGGGCATACTTACTATTATACAAAAAAAAAATGTAATTAGCAAATTGGGCAGTTATGTAGTTATGTATAATGTTTTGTGTAAAGTTTAAATATAAAGCGTCAAGTGTTTGAATGGAGCCTTAGGCGTATAAATATACGTCGAGACGAAATTAACGTAATAATCGTCCAAAATGGGCTTTTACCACTTTTGAATTATTTCATATGAATTGACTTGCAATATTTTATACTTGTTTTTTAACTAAACATTCCATAAAATATATTTAAATATAGTTTTTAAGGGACGACTACATAACATATTCTCTAATATGAAAATAATAACAAATATAAAAATAATTACTATTGCAATTTGTTTGTGCTTTTCCACAAATATCTTCGCTGACCAATTCGCCGCCTTAGGTCCGCTTTCTCCCGGTAAAGTTAACGTCATCAATATCGTTGATAATTATAACAAAGGAATTTTATCAAACGAAATTTGGAATTCTAACTGGCAATTGGCAGACGGTAAAATCTTATCATGGCAAAAATGTAATTACAACCAGCATAAATTGTTAGTTGAAGACGACAATGAAATCCCCCTGCCCACTCCCGATGTGAAACCGGGATGTTCCACTTTAAGAAAGGGGGATTTACAAGCAAAAACAGGCGACTTCTTCATTTTCAAAACAACTTGTTTTAATAATAAAAAACAAATCGTCAGATTTATTTGCAATAAACAAAATGTTAGATTCCTCTTCCTGAACGGTAAAACCGTTTATGGCGATGCCGCAGAAATGCCTGAAGGTACTAACGAAATAGTTTTAGTTTATGTAAAAAAAATGTTTGATGAAAAAACAATTCCTTTT
The DNA here is from genome assembly GCA_030596365.1 of Chlamydiota bacterium. Taxonomy (GTDB): domain Bacteria; phylum Auribacterota; class UBA3054; order UBA3054; family B51-G9; genus B51-G9. Next base: position 8,694 of record JAUVKG010000083.1, read on the forward strand.
CGCGTGATTAACGCGTTTACAGGAAAGGAGTTTGGATTAAAATTCAAATCAATTGTTCCGCCAAAAAATAAAAAAATACAAATCTCCAAAATAACTGACGGGAAATTGAAATTTATTGTTAAAGAAAAATCTGACGGAAAAATTAAACCTTGCAGACTTTATGTCTATAACAAAAATGGACAGCCACAATATGATTACCACTGGCCAAGCTGTTTTGAAACTTTTACATGTAACGGTGAAGCTGAACTGAATCTTCTACCCGGAAATTATACTTTCCAGGTTGAAAGCGGTAAAGAATTCATGCCCGTTAAAGGAAAAGTTAATATCAAACAGGGGGAAACAGTTGCCAAAAAAATCAGGCTTGTTAAAATCGCTGATATGAATAATGAAGGCTGGTATGCCGGAGATATGCATAATCACACAATTTTCGATTACACGCCTTTGTATATCAAAAGTGAAAATATCAATATCGCTTACGTGCCGTCGTGGTGGATT
>JAUVKG010000340.1 GCA_030596365.1 Chlamydiota bacterium
TTCGCTTGATATTGCTGTTATTTGCGCTGAACTTGAAGCTCTTGTTGGCCGTTCAATTACTGAACCGGGTTCAATTCTTTTTCTGGATGAAATTCAGGCAACCCCATCGGCTTTACAGGCACTGCGTTATTTCTATGAAGATATGCCTGATATTCCTGTTATTGCAGCGGGTTCACTTCTTGAGTTCACACTTTCAGAGCATAGTTTTTCAATGCCTGTAGGTCGAATAGAGTATTTTCACCTTGGGCCAATGACATTTCGTGAGTTTCTGCTTGCAATCGAACCTGAACTCAATCGTTATCTTGATCAACTTAGTTTTGATACATTGTTGCCGGAGACAGCACATAAGAAACTGTTGATGCGCCAGCGGCAATTCATGTTAGTCGGTGGTATGCCGGAAGCAGTTTATTCATTTCAGGAGAGTGGCTCATTCGAGGACGTTGCTTCAATTCATCGCAGTATTGTAAACACATACGAGGATGATTTTACGAAATACGGGCGGCGTAATGATATTGCTCTTTTACAACAAGTATTTCGACAAATTCCCCTTAAGGTCGGGCAAAAAGTCAAATATGTCAATTATTCACGGGAAGATCGCTCACGTGACGTAAAAACAGCTATTGATCTTTTGGCAAAAGCCAGGGTGTGTCACCGTGTTTTTGCCGGTCATTGTTCCGGTGTGCCTTTATATGCTGATATTAACGATACTGTATATAAGCTTCTTTTTCTGGACATTGGTTTAATGAACAATTTATGCGGCATGGATTGGTCTTCCTTAAACAGGATGGATGAACGCAAACTGGTAAATGAAGGAGCATTAGCTGAACAGTTTATTGGGCAGCATTTGGTTTATTCCAGTCAAGGAGTTGATCAGCCCCGGCTTGTTTACTGGTTGCGTGAAGGACGTGATACGAATGCTGAAATTGATTATGTGATATCCATTGGTCCTGACATTTTTCCAGTTGAAGTCAAAGCAGGCAAGACCGGGACTTTACGGTCTCTGCAACAGTTTGTTGCGCAAAAAAAACGACCTGTGGCAATAAGATTTGATCTTAATCAACCGAACAGGCAACAGGTATCACATCAGGCATCTACAAGCAATGGTCTTATGAAAGTCGAATTTGAATTACTTTCTCTGCCGTTATATGCTGTATGTGAGATTCTTCGTGTGGTTTGCTCCTAAATAACGTTAAGAAAGTTAAAAATCTTAAACTTTAGAGTTGGGAGTTGAGAATTCGAAGTGACCATGAGAATACATGCAAAATAAACGCCGTCCAAAAAAACGGGGTTTTCGGTCAGGCACTATATTAAGTAAAAAGCATTACTTACAAAAATATTATGTCTGGAAATTTAGCTAATAGTGTTTAAGAGCAAGCAGATTGTTATAGATTTAAATATTTATTTTTCTTATAATAACACCCTTATTAAGCTAAAAAATTAAAATTATGAATTGTTTTCAGGAAAAAATGAAATACGCGCTAATACTGATTGTTATAGTCATCACGTTCAACGTTTCGGCACAGTTGGTTATGCCTTCAATATTTTCCGATAATATGATTTTGCAGCGGGACGCAAAAATTCCTGTGTGGGGAAAAACCGCGCCAGAAGCAAAAGTTACTGTATCATTTCACGGACAAAAAAAAGTGGTGGCGGCTGATAAAGAAGGGAATTGGAAAGTTTATCTTTCGCCGATTTATGCTGATGACAATCCACAAAAAATGTTGATTGAAAGCGATGACAGCAAAATAATATTTGCTAATATACTTGTTGGAGAAGTCTGGCTTTGTTCAGGTCAGTCGAATATGGGATCCCCGTTAAAAAATACGTGCGAAGCGCAAAAATATATTGCGGAAGCGCGGGACAGCAGAATCAGATTTTTTCAAGCTAATAAATATAATTTTAAACCTTACGAATGTTTCAACTGCCTCGGCGATTGGAATGTATGCACAACGAACTCCGTTAAAAACTTAACGGCAGTCGGTTATTTCTTCGGATTGGAACTTCTTAAAAAACTCAATGTCCCTATTGGATTAATCCAAATTGAGTTTGGCGGCACGATGGTCGAAGCGTGGATGCGTGCGGAAGACTTGCAAAGATGGTCGGTTTACACAAATGAATTGAATCACCTTGCGAAATACAAAAATTATCAAAAATTTACCCATTACAGAAAAAAAGAAAGAAAAGAATGGATTGATGAATTGAAAAAAATCGATTCGGGAGTCAAAAATGATTGGATGGCTCAAAATATTAATGACTCCAACTGGGTAAAAATAAACCTTCCGAGAGCGTGGGATACAAAATACTTAAAAGGACATAAAGGCATAGTTTGGTATCGTAAAAAAATAAATATCCCGGAAAATTGGAAAAATAAAGATATCATCGTGCGGCTCAATGTGATTCACAGCTATGATTTAGTATGGCTCAACGGAAAATTGATTGGCTCAACAATTGATTATTTCCCGAGCATATGGGCGCGCACGTATGACGTTCCCGGCAACATGTTTAAATCCGGTGAGAATATAATCACAATATGCAATATCAGCGGCAGAGGTATTGGCGGGCCTTGCGGCACAAAACCTTTTATGAAAATTTATCAAAAAGAGGAACCGGCTAATGAGATACCGCTCACAGGAGAATGGCAATGCAAAAAAGGCTATGAAGGTAAGGATATTCCTAAAACTCCTGTTGCGTTTTCTCTTAAACAAAATTCCCTTTCTGTTCATTATAATTCAAGAATTCACACTATAATTCCTTTCGCCATTCGCGGCACTATTTGGTATCAGGGAGAATCAAACAGACATAATTCCGAACGTTACGAAGACCTGTTTACTACTATGATAAAAAGCTGGCGCGATGAATGGGACGAAGGAAATTTCCCGTTTTATTTTGTACAGATAGCACCATATAAATACGGCAAAATGTACAATTCCGCTTACGTGCAGGAAGCACAGCTTAAAACTTTGCAGGTTACAAATACCGGCATGGCAGTTACTATGGATATAGGTGACATTCATAATATCCATCCAAAAAATAAAAAAGATGTCGGGTATCGCCTCGCCTTATGGGCGCTTGCTAAAGATTATGGCTACACGAATTTAGTTTATTCAGGTCCGCTTTATAAAAATTATAAAATTGAAGGGGATAAAATCATCATTTCTTTTGATCACGCCGAAGGTTTAAAAACGTGTGACGAGAAACCTCCAACATATTTTGAAATTGCGGGAAATGACAAAGTATTTTATCCCGCGGAAGCGGAAATTATAAATGATAAAATTGTTGTTTCAAGCGCTAAAGTTAAAAATCCATTTGCCGTACGTTTCGCCTGGAGCAACACCGCGCAACCAAACTTATGCAACGCTTCCGAGCTTCCTGCATCGCCATTTAGAACTGATAATTGGAAATAAAACACTAACATTAAACTATCTTCATGAAAATAAAAATAATCATTACAATTTTATTAATTATGTTTTTTTTAAATAATATTTCACTTGCAGATATTCAACCGTTAAAAGTCAGCGCTAACGGCAGATATCTAATTGATTCAGATGGTGAGCCCGTCTTTCTTAACGCTGATACGGCATGGAAAATAGCCTGGAAATTAAATCGCGATGAAGTTGAAAAATATCTGCAAACTCGAAAAGACCAGAAGTTTAATACGATTGGTATAGTTGCTTTTCCAATGGACATTGATAATGACAGAGCTATCACAAATGTG
>JAUVKG010000205.1 GCA_030596365.1 Chlamydiota bacterium
TTTGCATGGCGTGTTATGATGGTAATTACCCGGTACCTTTTGAAGAGCCTATGTCAAAAAGCGCTCTTGAAAAGTAAAATAGATACTTATGATTTTTTTTGTATGGAAAGCTTATGTTATGTTCTCATAATAAAAAAGCACAATCGCTTGACTATTGAATTGATTTTTGTTACAATTTATAACAGTTTAAAATATATAGTAAAAACTCCTGCAAAATATTAAATAACAAAGAAATAACACATGGAGCTGAACAGCATGAAAAATATCTTAATCATCATCATTGTAATTATAGCAGTAGTACTTGGTGGCCTTTGGGGCAAAACTATTGTTGACAAATCAAAAGCCGAAAAAGATCTTAAAGAACAGTTGAGCATTCAAAAGAAAAGTCTTGACTTAAAAACAGCGGAACTTAGTGTTGCTAACAAAGAAGTAGCAACTCATAAAGCAAAAACAACAAAAATTGCTGCTGAGTTGAAAGCAACGAAAGAAGGTCAATTATCTGCTGCTAAAGATGAAATATCCAAGCGTGACGATCAAATCACTGAACATAAAAATATTGCCCAGGATTTGCAGAAAAAACTTGCAACTCTAAATAAACAGCTTGAAGTTTCACAGGCTGACCTTGCTGCTAAGGATACAAAAGTTGCGAACATGACTCAAATTATTACCGGTAAAGATACAAAAATTGCCGGTCTTAATAAAGATGTAGCTTCTTGGAAAGAGAAAGAAAAATTTGCTGATAACCTTGCGAAAACATATCAAAAATTACTTCTTGAAAACAAAATCCCCATCGAACCTAAAAAGAAATTTGCCGGTCATATACTTACAATCCATAAAGATCCCGATTTCTTAATCTTGGATATCGGCTTGAAAGAAAATCTCCCGGTAGGTCAGGAACTTAAAGTGGTACGCGATAATCATTTTATAGGCAAAGTTACTATTGAAAAATTATTGGATGAAGATGAAAACCTTTCTTATGCTGTTGTTAAGTCATTAGTTGACGAGAATAATCAAATCAAAGAAGGCGATATAGTCAATAATTAATTTATTTCAATATCATACAATTCCATAATGTCCGGAATATACATTAAAAGTGTCTGGGAGGCGAAGTGGAAGTTGATTGTTGTAATGATAATTCTGACTATTTCCGCTTGCAGTTCGATGGATGACAAGCGAAGAAGTGAAGCCGGTAGTACAATTCCGTGGAACAGGCCGGCGCCTTGGGAGGACAATCCTAGTATTACTTCACCAATTCGCTGGTAGCGGCTTGAATATGAGCTTTTAAAAAGATGCAGAACCGCGGCAGCGGTTCTGCTCTTTTTATTTTATTAACAAATAACGAATAACAAAAACCTATGAAAGAATTAGCTTACGTACTTATTAATCCTTATATAACGTATAAATCACGTACCGGTGGCGTGATCAGCCGCCTGCTTTCACGTTCTGCAAAATTAGAACTTGTGGGAGCAAGAATGTTTGCGCCTAGTCAGGAACTTGTAGATGAATATTTGAAAGCATTAAGTGACGACCATAAAAATGATGGTGCGAGTAGAATTGATGACCTTATTTATAATTATGTAAAAAATAGATATGCCCCGTCACATGATGGCAGCAAAAGACGTGTTATGTTACTTGTGTTTGAAGGCGAAAATGCAATTGAAGAACTCAATAAAAATGTTGTTGGTTCTATTATTCGTGAATATGTTGGCGAGACAATTAGAGATACATATGGCGATTACATTGAAGATGAAGAAGGTAATGTAATTTATTTTGAACCGGCAGTTATTGTCTCTCAAACACCTAAGTCTGCTAAAAAACATCTTAATGTTTGGATGAAATATGCGGAAAAAGACAGCGGAATCCTTGAAAATATAGCTTTTCCTGAAAATGCTGATGTTCAAAAAACTCTTGTTATGATTAAACCCGATTCACTTGCTCAATCTAAAACACGTGCTGGTGCTGTAATTGATCTATTTGCTAAAACAGGTTTACGTATTATCGCTATTAAAGTTATACACATGACTGTCGAGCAGGCGATGGAATTTTATGGACCTGTTCGTCAATTCTTTGTAGATAAGTTTGCCGATAAAGTAGCCGGTAAAGCTAAAGAGGCTTTAGAAGGTGCTTTTGAATTCGATATTCCTGATGAAACTGTACAGCTGATAAAAGAACAACTTAAAGTTAAAAATGCCGATAATGAATTCGGTAAAATCGTTAGTTTTATGACCGGATGCGACCCATGGAAAACTCCTGAAAATGAATGGCCGGTCGCGTCAAAAGAAACTTGCCTCGCGCTTGTTTATCAGGGTGAAAACGCAATTGAAAAAATTAGAAATCAACTTGGCAGTACTGATCCAAATAAAGCAGCTCCTGCGACGGTTCGCAAAGAATTCGGTCGTGATGTTATGGTAAATACAGCTCACGCGTCTGACTCGCCTGAAAACGCAGAACGTGAAATGGGCATTTTAAATATTGCAGAGAATGATTTGATAGAAATAGTGAAAAAAATGTGAAAATAATTTTTGGTACGCGTAAGATTATTGAATAATGAGGAAAAAAACAACAGCAAATATAATAAAACCATCGCGATGGCGTGAGTATTTATCAATTGCGCTTTTCGTTTGTGCAATTTTGCTATCTTTGGCATTGTTTTCATATAATAATAATGAATCCAATGATTCTTCACTGCCGCAAGAATGTACTAATGCTGTCGGTACGATTGGTTTAACAATTTCTCACTGGTTGTTTAAAATTCTTGGTGTTTCAGTTTATATTTTCCCGGTGTTACTTATATCTTTTGCCGTAATGATGTTTATGCGGTTTGCTTTTCCGAAAGTTAAAAATCTTGTTTTAAGATCGTTTGCTCTTTTTGGACTTCTGGTTACATCATCCTGCCTTTCAGATATTTTTTACAGTTCTGATGTTAAATTTTTAAATATTGACTCAGCCGGCGGTATGCTGGGGAAACTGATTAATGATTCTTTTTTAAGGCAATATTTCGGAAATATCGGAGCTACAATTGTTCTGCTTGGTATTGCATTAATTCTTGTTTTGTTTTTGTTCGACACAAGTTTGAGAAATGGATGGTATTTGCTTATTTGGATCAGGAATGCGATTGTATGGACATGTCAAAAAACTTATATGTTTATTAAATGGCTCGGAATCAAAATATACACTTCTATTATTGCGGTTATTTCTATTTTGAAAGAACGGTATGCTAAAAGAAAATTACGCGAACAAAGTAATATTAAAACAGTCATTGTTGTTACAGGCGATAAAAATAAACGAAAAAAGAAAAATAATATTGTGCCTTTAGAACCGGAACAAGAACAGGATGTTCAAATTTCGGAAAAATCTATATCAACTGAAATTCCTGTACCGATTTCTCATCAGGAAATTAATGAAAAAGTTGAAAAAGAAATCGAAGAAATATTACCACCTTTTGAAATACCTTCTTTAGATTCGTTGGATGAACCGACTGATGACGATATAGGTGAATTGGAACAGGAAGCTGCAGCGACAACTGAAAAATTAAAAGAAACATTTGTTGAGTTTGACGTTAAAGCGGATGTAGGTAATGTTATCTGCGGTCCTGTGATTACCTGTTATGAAGTTCATCCTGCTCCTGGAGTCAAAGTGAAAAAAATTACGGGTCTTGAAAATGAAATTGCAATGGCAATGCAGGCAAAAAGTATACGTATTGTCGCTCCGATACCCGGCAAAGACGCAGTTGGAATAGAGTTGCCTAATAAAACAAGAAGAATGGTCACTTATTCTCAGCTTGTTCATACTGATAAATATGACAGAGCGGGTAAAAAGATGACATTGCCGCTTTCACTTGGTCAAACAATAGATGGAGAAGCATTTATTGATGACCTGACTAAAATGCCTCATTTGCTTGTAGCCGGAGCCACAGGATCAGGTAAGTCGGTTTGTATTAACACCATATTAATGAGTATTCTTCTTAAATTCAAGCCTAATGAACTTAAACTTATTCTTGTTGACCCTAAACATGTAGAATTAGTTCCTTATCATAATCTTCCTCATTTGCTTTTTCCTGTTCTTAATTCACCTGAGAAAGTTCCCGATGCTCTTGAATGGCTAATAGAAGAAATGTCATTGCGGTATAAATATTTCGCAAGATTCGGTGTCAGAAATATTGATATGTTTAACAAAAAAAGAAAAGAGGATAAAAGACCACTCGAAATTAAAGCAGGTGCAGAAACAAGAGATGTTCCAGAATTCCTTCCCTTAATTGTTATTGTAATTGATGAATTGGCTGACCTTATGATGGTTGCTAAAGCTGAAGTGGAAGCCAGAATTATCAGACTCGCTCAACTTGCCAGAGCAGCGGGGATTCACATGATTATTGCAACACAAAGACCATCAACGAACGTTATTACCGGCCTTATTAAAGCTAATATTCCGGCTCGAATTGCTTTCCGTACGACATCAAATGTTGATTCCAGGGTAATTTTAGATCAAATGGGAAGCGAAAAGCTTCTTGGAATGGGCGATATGCTTTATAAATCACCTAACGCAAGTTCTGTTGTCAGGCTTCAGGGAGCTTTTGTCTCTGAAGATGAAGTTAGAAATGTAACCAGTTTTATTCGAGAACAAAGACAACCGGATTATGTTGATTTGGAAATCGTAAAAGCTAAACAGCAAAATGAAGAAGTTTTTCATGATGATAAAATTGATGAAGCAATTAGAGTTGTTGTTTCTTCAGGACAAGCCAGCGCTTCATATCTGCAAAGGTCTTTAAGAGTTGGATACGCCCGTGCAGCAAGTCTTATAGATATAATGGAAATGAAGGGGATTGTTGGTCCTAAAAGGGGGGCTAAACCGCGTGAAATATTAATAACTCCGGAAGATTTACCTCCTATTGCTTAAGATAATAATTATTGAATAATGTTATGCAGGAAAATAATATAAATATGTCTCAAGATTTTGAATTTGAATCCGTAACTGAACTTAATGAAACGATCGGACAAATTATTAACCGGTCACGTTTGGGAAAAGGGATAAAAATCGAAAAAGCTGCATTTGAAACTAAACTTAAAATTCAATACCTTCAAGCTATTGAAAATGATGATTTCGATTCACTTCCAGCGCCTATATACGCGAAAAATTTCATCAGAATTTATGCTAATTTTCTCGGTCTTGACGGGATTGAAGTTTCAAAAAAATACGACTCAACCAATATTGGGATTGCCGGATTACCACCACGGAAAAAACCAGCTTTTACTTATTACGTATCATTGCTCTTTAATTTTTTATTCAGACATCCTTTTATTTTACTTGGAATAGTTGTTGTCCTGATTATTCTGTTCTTTTATCCGAGTGGTTCTGATGACATAGAACACGATGAATTGCCTTCTTTTCCATCTGCTACGCTTCAACCTGTATCTCTTGATGATTATCAACCGGTATTTGATCTTAATGAACCGCTTCCAAAATCTTAATAATGCCCAAGCTTTTTATCATTTCTCTCGGTTGCGCTAAAAATCAAGTTGATACCGAATCAATGATGGGCAGCCTTTTGCCAACAGGTTTTTCTTTAACCGATAACCCGCTGGCCGCTGATG
>JAUVKG010000287.1 GCA_030596365.1 Chlamydiota bacterium
TGTTACAGAAGTCCTCGGCGCTAACGGAATTGTTTGTAAAATCAAAAAACTTGGCGTTACAGCTTTTGCGGGATCAGGTAAACCGGCAGAATTATTTGCAGAGTACAAGCTTGACGCTAAAGGTATTGCGGAGACAGTGAAAGAGTTAATAGTTAATAGTTAATAGTTAATAGTTAATTGTTAATTGTTAATTGTTAATTGTTAATTGTTAATCGGTGGGAAGGTTGAAGAACCACCCCGCCCTTTGGGCACCCCTCCTTTGTAAGGCGGGGAGTTTAAGAGTCAAAGGTTGGAAGATGGGGAAAACAAACAGCCACGCTAACGAAGTACTCACGTTCAGACACAAAGGTAAAAAAGAACTTAGTGTCTTGGTGTCTTAGTATCTTAGTGGCAAAATTTAAATTATGATGTTTATATTGAAACAGAAAATTTTTGCTTTTTTCGCGCTATTCCTTTGCGCTGCGTTCTCTGTTTCGGCTTCTGACGCGCCTGTTTATCAATTACAGCCTGGCGTTTTTTACACGAACTGGCTTGTTGCCGGTACATTTCCCAATCAACCTGCCAAAACTGCTGACGGTAAAAAGATTGTTCGACAAGGCTTTTATTATGATTATCTTGCCGGGATTGGCGGTGAAAGTCAAGCGGTTGTAAAAGTTGGTGAATCCATACCGAATCGTGCCAACACTACTTTCAAACAGTTTGTCAGCATAACGCCCGGAATTGATTTTGATGCATACTTTGGTATGCAGAATCAAGTTGTTGCATACGCTTTTGCTTTTGTGGAAACAAAATCCAATACAACAATGTTTTTACACATCGGATCAGATGACGGAATTCGTGTATGGATTGATAGCAAGCTTTTTATTGACAGTTATGCCGAACGAGGTTTTACTCCTGACGAAGATTGGGCGAAGGTTCAACTTTCAAAAGGCAAGCATAGAATTCTTGTTAAAGCAGATGATAATTTTGGAGCGTGGAAGTTTTCATTTCGTTTTGTTGATAAAAATGAACACGATAAAATTATCGCAAAAACTATTAACGACGAACTTGATGCAAATTTAATATTCCCTACAGCTGAATGGAATCAGGTTAAAGTAACTTTAAATTTAAAGCCTCCTGTTAAAGAATTCCCTGTGAAAATTAACGGCTTGTGGCTTTCTCCCGACAGAACCATAACACAAAAGTTTACTGTTACTTCAGGAGCCAAAATTCCTATTCCCGAGAAGTTTTTTGAGATGCCTTATTGCACTCTGACAGCTGAAGCAACAGGAATTCCGGATAAAAAGGTAGGAATATCTTTAAATATTTATTTATCACCGTTTGAAACTATTTATTCCGATCGAGCCGAAAAAGTCAAAAATCTTTTTGTTAATTTAAGTTCCACGTCAACAACTTTTCGACTTTCCAGAAAGCATGAAGGAATTTTGAAATATTATTTGAATCAATTAGCATCATTTAAAAATGCGAATCAAATAAATAAAAATATTGAAGCCCATAAATTACTCACGAAGCTTGACGAAGCAATAAAAATGCTTTCTCATAAAAAAGATTATCTTGATTTTCTTCGTGGCGAATATACAGCCGCATATATTTCTGAAGTAGATAATTCCTGTCAGCCTTTCACACTTGATATTCCTAAACAATATGTGTCGGGTGTCCCGATGCCAATGGTAGTTTTCCTGCATGATGCCGACCAAAGAGTTTCAGATTTTTTTAAAAATACCAGTTCTAAAATCCCCTTCTTTTCTGTTCAGATTGGCGCTCGCGGAGAAAGCACCGCATATCTTGGGCTTTCAGCAATTGATGTTCTCGAAACGATTAATTTTATGACCAATTTTTATTCTGTTGATCCGGATAGAATTTACCTTCTCGGCAGCGGAATGGGTGGATATGGTGTATGGAGAATTGGCGCGGCTTATCCTCAGCTCTTCGCTGCTGTAGCTTCTCTCGGTAGTTATTCTGCAAATATTCCACTTCAAAATTTGTTCAATCTTCCCGTTTGCATCGCTCATGGCGAAAATGATTTAGTTACACCTGTCGGATATTCTATTGCGGCAGCGGATTTTATGAAAAAACGTGCATGTCCGGTAATTTTGAATGTTTTAAAAGATGTTGGATACAGGCTTAAATTCGCTATTCAGGCTGCTCATCCGGTTAAATGGCTGCTAGGCAACAGAAGAGTTTCTGCTCCTAATGAAATAATTATTGAAAACAGTTATTCAACTTTTAACGAAAGTTACTGGTTGAAAATTATTTCCCGCAATAATCCCCGCCTGCCTGCAAAAGCTGTTGCAAGATTTATTAATGCAAACCAGCTTGTGCTTTATTTTGAAAATGTAGAAAATGCTGTTGTTTCCTTAGACGATAAACTTGTTGATTATGATTCTCTGCTTGGAATTATTATAAACGGAAAGTACATTGAATATTCAGCTCCCCTGCCTAAAAAAGTTTATATTTCTAAAAAAGAAACCATTTATACAATTTCAGAAAAACAGGCAGAACAAAATAATACGCGACTGTATCAACCGGGAAGCTGGCAAAACTTTTACAATGGCGAACCATTGATGATAGTAAAAGGAACAACCGGGGATGATAAAACGATAAATAAAATAAATCAGTGCGCAGCTGAACTCAGTAAATGGTCGTTTATTGCAAGAGAAATGGATTTCGGCACAATTCCCGTGAAAAAGGATAGTGAATTAACTGCTGAAGATATTAAAAAGTATAATTTAATATTACTAGGCACGCCGGACCAGAATAAATTTTTGAAAAAAATAAATAATAAATTAACTACAAAAATCGACAAATCAACAATTAATATTTCCGGTAAGAAACTTTCTTTGAAAGGAAATGGGTTATGGTTATGTCAAATTAATCCTGAAAATCAGGGAAAACTTGTATGGATCTGGGCATCAGAAAATCTTGATTTTTATAATTCTAAGGCTGAATGGCTTAAATACTGGACCTACCCGGCAGAAGACCCGCCTGATCTTCTTTTGGTAAATGTTTCAGGGCAATCCTATGCCAATGCGCAGCACTTTACAAAAAAGTGGGTTCTTGATACAAGCGGAATATCAAAGATTAAAAATTCTATTTCTAATAAACATCAGATTGCCAATTTATCAGCAAAAGCAATAATTAAAGTGTCGGGGGCTGATTTTGTATGGTTATCAAAGAAGGATTTCCCGAAATTCAGCAATATAAAAAATTTTTCAGCAGCAGAAATTGCTAATTTAATTTTTAAAGATTCTATGCTTTGTGTCTGTGAAATTTCAGGAAATGATATTAAAAAACTCCGCGCAATAAAACCGGGCGCAATTTATGCATCAGGGAATAACATAGTAACTGTTCCTGCCAAGACATATAAAATTGCTGTAATACCTGAAAATCTCCGTGCTATCACAAAAATATCAAAATCGCATTTAACAAACGTTAAATACATAAACGTATTGTTAAGACAAACGCTACAACAAAAACTTATAAAATGAAAATCAAAAACTTTATCGTTTTTATATTGTGTTCGCTCTTTGTCGGATGTACAATTTCAGAAAAAACAACCGTCCATATAATGGCTCCGGAAGAAGATAATATTTTAGTTCGCCCTTTTGTGGAAACAGTCAGCGAAACTAACGCGATTATAATCTGGCAAATTAAAGATGGGGTTCTCGGACATCTTGATTTTAAAACCAAAATTGATGAACCGGAAATTATTACCGCTTCGGTTACCGATACAATTTTCAGAGTTGTATTAACAAACTTAACTCCGAACTCCGAATATTTTTACCGCATTGCCGGTACTTCACATGCATTTTCAAAATTTAACACTCTAAGTCCTGAGAGAAAAAATTATTCTTTTGGCGTATTGGGCGATAACAGAACACGTCCGGATAAGTTTAAAAAAGTTGTCGCGGAAATATCAAAACACGATGTGGATTTCGTTATCCACACAGGCGATATCTTGACCAGAGGCACAAAACTTGATGAGTGGTATGATGAATGGTTTACTCCGGGGCGGCCTATGTTTGAAAAATCGCCTGTTTTGGTTGCGTGGGGCAATCACGAATATCCCTGGGATAAAAAGAGTTATCTTAACGTATTTTATCCTGACCGTTCACAATTTAAAAGTAAAGGATATTATTCTTATCAGAACGGCAATGTTCTTTTTGTTCATATAAACACGTATGAACCATTTAAACCCGGAACAATACAATACAACTGGTTAGAGGAAAAACTTAAAACATGTAAATTACCTTTTATTGTTGCCGCGTTACATGTCTCCGCTTTTACAGGCGC
>JAUVKG010000199.1 GCA_030596365.1 Chlamydiota bacterium
AGTGTAAAAATGCGACTCACAGCTCATAATGTCGCTGAAAGAAACATCGATGATAAATCAGGTCAGGCTTTGGTCGGTACAGGCGGAAAACAAACCGGCATTGCCTGGTTCAATTATGCTATGATAACTCCTGTTCCAGTGCCCGGTCGTGTAAATATCAACACAGCTCCACCGCGTCTGTTGGCAAGTTTACCCGGAATAAACAACAAGATTGCAGAAAATATTTTTGACGGAATGGACCGGAACAGTAAAAAAACTTTAAAACCTTATCAAAGACTTGGAGATGTACTTAAAGTTAAAGGAATGACTCCGGGGATATTTGAAAGATGCGCGAATATTCTCGCGCTCGACTCAAGCGCGTTTACAGTAGAAGTAGAAGCCCAGGTATTAAAATCTAATTTAACATCTGAGAAATTCTTGTCTGAACTTACCGATAATATTATTGCGACACGAAAAAAACGTTTTGTTATTGATGTTGACAAAAAAATAGATACATATCTGAAAATAACTGAATTGGAAAGATATCCTGTTAGGTAAATATTATGAAACAATTTTTAATTATTACAATTTTTATTATGGCAAACATTATCAATGAAACCGCTTTGGCGGAAAAACTTGATATTGATAAAATGTTTTCGCGCGCGATGATTAATACGGGAAATACTTCTCGTCTTAAACGTGTTTTTGAAAAAGCCGGGCGCGGAAAAAAAATTACCATTGGCGTCATAGGCGGTTCAATTACTCAGGGCGCCGGTGCGTCAAAACATGAAAACAAATGGGCGAATCTGATAACCAAATGGTGGAAAAAAACTTTTCCGAAAGCTGAAATTAAACTTGTTAACGCGGGGATTGGCGCTACTGATTCCATGTATGGAGCTTTGCGCGCTCAGGACGATTTACTTAAATACAAACCTGACTTTGTTGTTATAGAATATGCCGTAAATGACCCAAAAAAAGAAATTTACGCAAAAACTATCGAAGGACTATTGAGACAAATTTTGAACTCGCCGGGAAAGCCCGCAGCAATGATGCTCTTTACAATGAACAAAAACGGGGAAAACTCGCAGGTATGGCATTCACAGGTCGGTAAGCATTATGATATTCCGATGATAAGTTATCGTAATGCCGCCTGGCAGGAAATTGCAGATGGAAATATTCCCTGGCAGGATGTTTGTTGTCTGGACGAAGTTCATCCCAACGACCTTGGGCATAAACTTTGCGCGGCATTTATAACTATGTTTTTGGATGGAGTATTAAACGCGGACACAAAAGGAGAAATTGCCACGCCACTTTTTACAGACACCTTTGAATTTGCAAAACGGTTTAAAGGTTCAAATCTTGTGCCTGAATATAAAAAAGGATGGAGAAAAAATAAACACGGCTGGGAAGCTGAAAAACCGGGAAGTGAAATTGTTTTTAAAATTCCCGGCACGTTTATCGCGCTTCTCTATTACACAATCAAAGGTGATATGGGTATAGTTGAAATAACTGTTGACAACAAAATTCCATTAAAACTTGACGGCTGTTTTACTTGCCCTGGCGACTGGAACGGTGAACATACTCCTTCTCAAATTATTGCTGAAGATTTAAAGCCCGGAATGCATAAAGTCAGAATTAAACTGCTTGAAGAAAAAGCTCCAAAAAGTAAAAGTCATAGATTTGAAATCCGTGAAATTATGGCATTTGGAAAATGAATCCATTAAGAACAAACAATAATGAAAACAATTAACGACCTTACAAAAACCACTACATCAAAACGCATTTTATCGTTGGATCAATTCAGAGGATTTGCCATTTTCGGGATGATTCTGGTGAATTATCTGGGCCAATTTGCTTTAATTCCGGAAACGTTCAAACATCCAAGATTTGGTATGACCTTCGCTAATATAATTGCACCATACTTCCTATTTGCGGTGGGAATGGGTTTCAGGATGTCCATAGCGCGCAGAATAAATAAATTTGGTAAACGGAAAGCTTATTGGCAAGCTGCACAGAGGTATCTAATCCTTATTTTCATTGGAATATTAGTTTACGGCCCCGATCCTAAATGTGATATGTGGGATGCTCTTGTGGATATAGGTTTTGGCGGGCTATTGGTTCTTCCGTTTATTATGAGAAGCAAGACTGTAAGGTTTTCAGTAGCTTTGATTTATCTTATCGGATATCAATTATTGTTTACACTTACATCTTATGGTGAATGGACAATGAAAAACAGCATCGATGGAGGGCCTATCGGGATTTTGCCCTGGGCAGCAATTCTTATTTTCGGAACAATTACTATGGATTTTCTGAGCGAATATCCTCAGAAGAAATTTATTAACAGATCTCTTCTTATTGGTATTACATTGCTAATTGCAGGATATGGCTTATCATTATTGGAACCACAAGCTTTATGGCAATTTTCACAGCGTAGTATGACAATTGCTTATCCGCTTCTTGCATCGGGTTTGAGTGTTCTGACTTTCGTTATTTTTTATTATATCAATGATATTCTGAAAATAGAAATCCCTCACCTGACCACTTTAGGGTTAAACGCGCTTACCATATACATATTTCAACAAGTTCTTAACGACTATTACGGCTCCATCTTATCTAAAGAATCACCAATATACATAGCAATAATCGGATTTATTGTTTTTTACACCCTTTGCTATTTAGTTGCCAGATATCTAAGGAAAAATAAATACTTTATTAAGATATAAAGAGAAGATTATCCCAATTTCGGCGACTAAATCAAAGGATTATAAATTATTAATAAGCCTTGTTCGTGGCATACTGGGAATAGTCGCCGGAATTGGGATTATAAGGTTCAAATCTTGTGCCTGAGTATAAAAAAGGATGGAGGAAAAATAAACACGGCTGGGAAGCTGAAATACCGGGAAGTGGAATTATGGCATTTGGAAAATGAATGTAGTTGCCACAACAATTAACATGCCGCTGTAAGCGGCTTAATTTAATATAACACTAGAGCAGACCCGAAATACTCCAGACGGGGTGCAGCGGCTTGTATATCAGATTTTTGCGCCGCTGCTCATTTCAAAACGTTTGCATGGAGAATACGATGGCTGAAATGGCACCACGGGAAATTGTTCGCCGCTGTATAGAGTTTGATGATCCCCCACGCATAGGACTGCACTTTCAAGTCGCTCCTATAGACGGGAAAACATGGGACGTTAGTGACTTTGCAAATGTAATGTATGCTGTCGATCCCGATGTGCGCTTAGTGGACGGAAAAACTGAGTGGGAACTTCACAGGGAAACCTTCGATTCTACCGGCGAAAACATGGGACAGGTGAAAGAGCATCCTCTCGGAGGAGGATGGGGCACTTTGGATGAGTACTGCTTTCCGGATTTCACAAAGCCCGGTCGCTATGCGCACTTGAGAGATTCGGTTGCCGGATACCATGCCCAGGGAAAATACGTATACGGAAGCGTGCCCTCTTTAATGACACTCCCTGGAGAACTCCGCGGGATGGAGAACTGGTTCATGGATCACATAGAGCACAAAGAAGAACTGGTCCGGCTTCTGGATATGATTGTGGATGCACGGCTCCACATCATTGAAGCATATGCAGATGCCGGGGTGGATGGTGTGATCACGTGGGATGATATGGGAACCAATGAGCGACCAATGATCAGCCCCGACATGTTTAGGTCAATTTATTTTTATCAATACAAAAAAACCTGTGATGCTCTGCATCAAAGAGGAATGCATTTCATCCATCACTGTTGTGGCCAGGTGAGACCATACGTAGCCATGTTTGCTGAAGCAGGTTGTGATGTATTGCAACTGGATCAGCCAACGCTAATGGGCATTGAATGGCTTTCAGAGAACTTCGGGGGCAAACTGTGTTTTTGGAATCCAGTCGATATCCAACGCACTACCGGCAGAGAAAACCTTGCGAGAATTGCCGATGAAGCGCATCACCAAGTGTGGGCATTTGGACAATACGGGGGCGGGTTCATGGTGAAAGCTTACCAACAACCAAATTCGGTGGCCATAACCGTCGAAGAGTCAGAGACCCAATATCAGGCTTTTCTAAAATACTCCAAGTACCCTCTGCAACCTTACATAGTCGTCCCTTAAAAAGTCGATAACAATAGTATTAATAGCTGTTTCATGCTTAAAAAGTGTGTTATAAATTGCAAGGGAAAATGCGTTGTTAACAAAAAGCTTGCAAAAAAAATTATTTAGCACCGTATGTTTCGGTTGCCTGAAAGGCAACTTTATCGTAGCCCGGGACCTCGCCTTGGGAAAAGAATAAAAAATAATAACAACACTGAAAGTGTTGCTCAATAGTTGAACAAGCCCTACAGGCTTGAATCTTTTTAATATATTATCCTACGGCGTTGCCGCAGGCTACGATGAAATATCCCTTTGGGATATATAATAAAACACTTTTTAAGGGACGACTACATAGGAAAATTGGGTTAGAGAATTAGAAAATTCCGAACTGTGGTTATTTAGGATAATCGTCTATTTGAATTAAGAGAGCGGTGGTTCAACTAACAAAAACCACCGCTCATCTCATAACCCGATTAACAACTAGCTAAGGAAAAATGAGGCATTTAAGATTGGAATATTGGATCGTTGGATTATTGGTATATTGGTATTTCCGCTAATCCACTAATCCATTATTCCTTCCTTTTTACTTCCTGCGCCGAAGAGCCAGACCGAGCAAACTCAACAATCCGATTATTCCCGGTTCGGGAACAATATCGGTAATGAACATGTTATTCTCAGCATCAATGAATGGATGTTCAGGGCCTATGATTCCATATTCGTAAGAAAGGAAAATAGAGTTAGTGCTTCCGGAAATACCTCCGGTTCCGTTTGATGTATGAAACAGCAGATTTGTGTTTGATGGGTCAATTCCGCCAATAACAGAAACATTAACAGTAACACTGTTATCCGCTGTACCGGAAATATTTAGCAATCCTCTGATTTCAACAAAATCGGAATTAGTTCCGTTATCAACTTCCCAGTCATACATACTTCCGCTTTGCATTTCGAGGTTCCAGCATCCAACTCTACCTATACTGTTTCCGGGAGTAATAGTTGCTCCTGGAGTGATAATAAGATCAGAACCCGAAGTATCAAAGCCCAGCCAACCGTTGCCACCGATTTTGCCGCCTGCTTGCAGTTCAAACTTTGCGTCCGGACCGCCCGTCCAGGATCCATTCTGTATAAATGTAGCATTTGTTATGACTAACGGCATTTGGAGATTATATGACGGAGCATTACAAACCAGTTTTCCGCCGGTAAGTTTGACGTGAGAGCCGTTAACTGACGCAGGCGACCACATAAAATTGTCAGCGATAAGTAAACCTGCATCATTACCTGTTATTTCAGCATAATGACCGTTTTGCGCGCCGCTAAGATTAAAAACCAATATGCTGACATTTTGTGTATAATCATTCAAATCAAGAGTAACACTTGTGTCTTCAGAGCTATCGTAAACATGTAAATGAAATTCAGTAGCATTCGTGCCACGCGGGAAAGCTTGATTTACGCCTATCTCATATCTTGGATTGGCGCCCCAGGCTTCAAGAAATGTCCAACCCGTGTAAGTACAAGGTGCGTTAATATTGTAAGTACCGACAAATGAAGTGAGATATCGTCCCATTAATCTCAAAGAATAAGCTCCACTAACAGGCGCATTAATGTTTAGTATACTTTTATGGCCGCTAATTGTCATTGCTGTATTGATTGTCATTGTAACATTACT
>JAUVKG010000075.1 GCA_030596365.1 Chlamydiota bacterium
TTCTCCTGCCAATAATCCAACATTCCAACATTCCAATAATCCATAGAATTCCCGGTTCCGGTAAAATATTGTTTGTGTTAATCGTTGGATACAAAAAGAAGTTCGTTGAAATATTTCCGTCAGGAAAAAGTCCGAAAGATATATCTGAAGTCTGTTCACCAAAAGAAATTCTGTGCACTAAAATTGTTTCCGAAGAATAAAGACTAATGCTTTCCCCCAACCCGGACAACTTAAACGACATATGATAAGGTCCTTGATTTGTCTCTTCATCCGCCCATAAAACAAGAAAGTTATAAGGCAAAATATTTGTTGCCGGGACAGACCATTTGGCAGGTAAAAGAACATCATCACTTAAAAACATTCCTCCAATTTCCGTTGCATTGGTTCCGTAGTTATAAAGTTCAATCCAATCATCGAACTCGCCGAATTCATCTTTTCCATGCGTGCTGTTAAGTGCCAGAAATTCATTTATAACAACAGTTGGAGACGTATCAACTGCAAGAGAAATTATGGTGATTTCGTCTGTTGCGATTATATTATTCTGAAAATCATGTGCGAGAAAAACAAGATGATTGGTTCCCGATGCAAGCGGAACTTCTGTTTCCCAATTTTTTATTGCAGGCCATTCAAGCGAAAGTTTTTTGCCATTGGCTGTTATTTCATCAACATTTATCCACGCGCTTCCTTCAACAGTTTTAAACTGTGTATCTACAGTACAATTTGTAGTTGTAATGGAAAAAGGTGTTTCAGTTCCCACTTGCGCACCAAGCAATCCCGTTAAATAATTGTGACGATTATTAATATATGTCAGATGCGTTCCAAAATTCTGATATGGCAACAGACTCCCGTAATGCGTTGTCCAATAGGACATATAATCTTGATTATATGCAGTCGTAAGAACATCGTGAAGATAACCATAATACCTTCGCAAATATTCCGTAACCTGGATAAGTTTCTGGAAACTCGGAGTGTTTGGAAGCAAAGGCTGTTTGTCATAATTTGGAAAAACATAATCCATATCATGCGGAAAAAGTAAAACTCGATTGTCTTCAGGCCTGGCATAAAACTGGGCGTTATGAGCTGAAGTACAAATATAATGATCAACACCACCGTCAGCATTTCCGACCGCAAATGAGCGAAGCCACTGGTTAACATCAATTATGTCTTCAACCTGGTTATTAAATGCTGAACCGGAAAGGCTGAACAATTTTGCGACATCCATTAAGCGAGTATAGTCATCCTTGTATCTGTTATTTTTTATCAGAAAGATCCATCGGTAATCTTCTTTGTCATTGCCGAGATCACGAAGCCAGGTTCCCACAGCGCCGTCAGGATTAGGTCTTTTGTATCCATCCGCATCGGTAGTTAAAGGATAATAAATAAGGTCATATTCAAAAACTTCTCCATCACCGCCATTTTTAAATTGATTGTCAAGAAATTCATCTCTAAACCGCGACAGTTGAAGTTCTGCAGAACTGGTGTGTTCATTTTTCGGAGCAATTACTTTTATTAAATCATTGTATTCATTCGGCACATGACCAACACGGTTCATCACATGATTTATTAGAATCTCACGCTGGCCGAAGCCTGTGCCTTCTGAACGGTCGATTGCAACAGTTTGATGCACTCCGCGAAAAAGTTTGTCTGCATTAAATCGGACATTAAAACCAAGTCGCGCTGTTACCGGTCGCCCTCTCTCGCTGCCTTTCAGCCGCACACCCACATTATAAAAAATATCTGTCTCATTGTAAATTACAGTCGCGCCAATTCGGTCGTTGCTCATCAATTGAATATTAGCATGTAAAAAGTCTGAGTCTTTTCCTGTTATGACAATACGAACATTATGGCGCCCGTTTACTGCAGCTTCTCCACCATCGATTTCGTAAAGAGCTCTCGCATTTTTCCCGTCTGCGGGAAAAGTGGAACGCGCGCCAAAATTGTCATAGCCTTCAATATAAAAATGAATTATTGAAGGAAATGATTTCCCGGGAATTGTTGCAATATAATTATTACTGCCGGACAGAGTCATCACTGTAGGTGTCCATGCACCACCGTTCACTGAATACCAATTAGTCATTCCTGCCACACTATCGGAATCAACAGCTGAAACTGAAACTAACACAGCTTCACCTGCGGCTGGTACCGCCGGAAAATGCCGGAGATCTTTATATACCGGTCCGATATTGGTTTCGTACACAGAATTCTGCGCACCCGGAGTTCCATTCAACTTCGGCACGTCAAGAAGTATTGTTCTTCCTAATCTGTTAAAATATAATCTGATATTTAACTGTTCAGAACCGGCAAGCCATTTTGCTCTAAACGAAATTTCGTAAGTCTTTCCGTTAATTACAGCGCTTTTTAAAGTTGTTTCCGCGTGATTGTGCATGTGTTCGGTCGGCCCGGTTGCCTTAAGCCTCAAAACATAATTCCCAGGATTTTCAGGATCCAAAACGGCTTCACTATGCCGATGATTTCCAATAATCCGCCAGTTCGCGGGACCGATATCAAAAGTACCGTTTTGAATCAACTCAACTGCTGCACCGTCCGGATTTTCTACTACACTTATATCATCAAGAAGTACCTCCCCATCATCGAGCAAACCGATCACAAGTTCCTGCCATTGGGCATCATTTCCAAGAGAGCTTGGCGCGGCGACTCCGCGATAAGCATAAGTTTTCCAACTTGTTTTTGACGCTTCATCGCTTCCCTCCCAGGCTTCCGGAAAAGAATTATCGGAATGTGGGTCGCGTAACTCAATACTTGATCCTCCCCCATCAGCATAATCAGGCCAGGGAGAACCATCCAGATAACGAACTTTGTCCGCTAAATTTCCAAAATTATCAACAAGCCGTATTCGCTCTCCTGACTGCGAAAGTTTTCCCGAAAAATTTCCTGCTAATCTGATAGAAGGATGAAGTTTCACCATCAAATTTGTGTCCTTTGCAACAACGACATATTCATCCGGTGAGAGAAATGTTCCACCCGGGAAAACATAACTTATTCCCTTATTAAATTGCCATCCGGAAATATCTACAACATTTGTTCCGCGATTGTAAAGTTCCACCCATGATTCATCTGACTCGCCATACGGAATTGGTTCCGAAAGCGTTTTTTGAGTGTAAAGCGCCATGCCAAAAACTATGTCGGAACTGCTTAAAGCATGCTGATGAACTTCTACTGCAATCACATTTGTACCAACTATAAGATTGTTTGTAGAAATGTCTAATGGCCCTGTGTATCCAGCATTATCTATCGCTGCTGCTGCAAAAGTACCATGAGTGATTTCACTGTCCGGCATGCCTACTCTTAAAACTTCCTCCCCATTCAAATAAAAAACCGCACCGTCATCAATTATTGGATGAATCTGCAAAGTTACATTTTCATAATTGCCTGTAAATATAAAACTGGTTCGAAAATAATATGTAATTTGACCGAGTGTAAGCAATGTATTTTTCGGTGCCGGGAGAGGGTTGTCTTCGACATAAAGCAAAGCATTTCCCGACAGCCATCCGCTGTCATCAAAACTTTTTCCCCGCCAGGCTGTGCCAAGATCCGTACCGGACTGATTGTATTTCCAAACGGCATCTATTTGTATATTTGTGTTTGATAAATAGGAACCCGGCGTTGCACGCACATCACGATGATTATACATTATTTCATTTATAACAATTTCATCATTAAGCAGAAAAAAATTAGATTCGCCGGGAGTTGTTGCTAACGGATACATCCAATTACCCGTACCGTCAGGAGAATTCCCTCGTAACCGGGAATTCACTGTAACGCCATCCAAAACGTAATCCCCATTTTCTGAATACAGAAAAAGTTTATCGCCTGACTGCGGCAAATAACTTTGGAACATATTTGAAAATACAATACATTCGCCGGAATTAAGCTCAATAGCAGGAACAGCAAAATCGTAAAAAGCCCCTGAACATCGAATAACAAAATTTGATAAATTTATAGAGTGGTCATCATAATTAATAAGCTCAAGCCAGAAGTTGCTGCCCGGAGCAGAAACTTCATTAAAAGAAATTCGAGGAGTAAAAGGTGGCGGCGACGCAAAGTTACGCAAGCCGGGAGTTCCGCCAACCAAATAACCTGATGACCAATTTTCAAAAGGAGGGCTGGAACTTTGAGGATCAATTTTCGCAAGCGATGCTCCCGAACCATCAGGATCAACCGGCCAGTCATCATCATCCTTATAATTCACAGAATCCATAACCCGGTCAGTATTATTAACCAGCTCGAGTGTCTCGCCGCTATTTGAAATACGCCCGGAAAATGGGCCGTAAACATCTGTAATTCCGGTCGATGCTTCAAGAGTTTCAGGAGAGGAAGCTATAACAATATATTCGCCTGCTTCAACAATAGTGCCGATAGGAAAAGTATAATCAAGTCCGCCCTGCAAACCCCATTCTGAAACATCAAGGTTCACCGCCATTTGATTATGCAGCTCCACCCACTCCATAGCGATCTCATTAGTTGCCGGATGATACATAATCTCATTAAACACGAGAACACTATCCGCGCAAACGAATCCGGGACTTACAAAGCAAATTAAAAAGAATATAACATTTATTAATCTCATATAAACATTATATCATTTTTATATATTTTAATCTAAAAAAAGGCGATATCGCAATGCGATGAAATATTCCCCCTTTTTTAAAGGGGGACTTAAGGGGGATTTTTTTGTACTCAAAACAATTTTCTCCTACCAATAATCCAACATTCCAACATTCCAAGAATCCAAATCCCTATTCCCGGTTCCGGTAAAATATTGTTCGTGTTAATCGTTGGATATAAAAAGAAGTTCGTTGAAATATTTCCGTCAGGAAAAAGTCCGAAAGATACATCTGAAACCTGTTCACCAAAAGAAATTCTGTGCACTAATACAGTGTCCGGATTGTAAAGACTTATCGTTTCACCGTTCCCTGATAGCTTGAACGACATGTGATAATCTCCCTGATTCGTCTCACCATCCGCCCATAAAACCAGAAAGTTATAAGGTAAAATATTTGTAGGCGGAATAGACCATTTGGTTGGCAAAAAAACATCATCGCTTAAAAACATTCCTCCAATTTCTGTTGCATTGGTTCCATAGTTATAAAGTTCTACCCAATCGTCATATTCTCCGAACTCATCCTTTCCCAGTGTGCTGTTAAGTGCCAGAAATTCATTTATAATAACAGTCGGAGGCGTATCAGCTGCGAGAGAAATTATTGTTATTTCGTCTGTTGCGATTACATTATTCTGAAAATCATGTGCAACAAAAACAAGATGATTGGTTCCCGGAACAAGCGGAATTTTTGTTTCCCAATTTTTCATTGCAGGCCAGTCAAGCGAAAGTTTTTCTCCGTCAATTTTTATTTTATCAACATTTATCCAAGCACTTCCGGTAACAGTTATAAAAGGAGTATCTACAGTTCCGTTTGCAGTTGTAATCGAAAAAGGTGTTTCTGTTCCCACTTGCGCGCCCAGCGCTCCCATTAAATAGTTATGCCGGTTATTAATATACGTCAGATGAGTTCCAAAATTCTGATATGGCAGCAGACTTCCATAATGCGTTGTCCAATACGACATATACTTTTGATTATATGCTGTCGTAAGGACGTCGTGAAGATAGCCATAATACCTTCGCAAATATTCCGGTACCTGGATAAGTTTCTGAAAACTCGGTGTTTGTGAAAGCAGAGGCTTAGCATTATAGTTTACCATAAAATCCATATCATGCGGAAAAAGCAAGACGCGATTATCTTCCGGTCTTATATAAAATATAGCGTTATGTTTCTGATAGCAAAGATAATGATCAGTTGCACCATCGGCATTTCCGACCGCAAAAGAGCGAAGCCACTGATCAACATCAATTATATTTTCGACTTGGTTAAAAAATGCCGAACCGGAAAGGCTGAATAGTTTCGCACAATTAATTAGATAAGAATAATCGTCTCGGAATCTATTATTTTTAATCTGAAAAGGCCAGCGGTAATTTTCTTTGTCATCGCCAAGGTCGAGAAGCCAGGTTAAGGTGATAATATCGGGTATAGGTATTTTGTAACCATTCGCATCGGCAGTTGTAGGATAATAAATACCATCATATGCAAAAACGTTTCCATCGCCGCCATTTTTAAATTGATTGTCAAGAAACTCATCTTCAAAGCGTGAAAGCTGAAGTTCAGCAGAACTTGTATATTCACTTCGCGGAGTAATTACTTTTATCAAATCGTTATATTTATTCGGTACATGACCCACTTTATTCATAATATGATTAATTAGAATTTCTCGCTGCCCGAAAACCAAGCCTGCTGAACGGTCAATTGCAATTACGCGGTGCACTCCGCGGAAAAGTTTATCTGTGTTGAAACGAACATTAAAGCCTCTTCGCGTTGATGGTGGTCGGCCTCTCTCGCTACCTTTAAGCTTTACTCCCACATTATAAAAAACATCTATTTCATTATAAATTACAGTTGCGCCAATTCGGTCATTGCTCATCAACTGAATAGTATCATTCATAAAATCAGAGTCTTCCTTGATCATTACAATTCGAACATTATGGCGGCCGTTTACAGCAGCTTCTCCGCCATCAATTTCGTAAAGAGCTCTCGCGTTTTTTCCATCTGCTGGAAAAGTGGAACGCGCGCCAAGATTATCATAACCCTCAACATAAAAATGAACGATTGAAGGAGATGATTGACCTGGAATTGTTGCAAAATAATTGTTATCAGCGGAAAGGGTCATCACTATAGGTGTCCATGCACCACCGTTCACTGAATACCAATTAGTCATTCCTGCCATATCATCGGGATCAGTAGCAGAAACAGAAACTGTTACTACTTCACCTGCAGCCGGCACCGCGGGAAAATGGCGGAAGTTTTTATAAACTGGTCCGATGTTAGTTTCATAAGCAGAATTCTGTGTACCGGGAGTACCGTTTTTCTCTGGTACATCAAGGAGTATTGTTTTTGCCAACCTATTAAAATACAACCTGACATTAAATTGGTCGGAGCCGGCAAGCCATTTTGCCCTAAAAGAAATTTCGTAAGTTCTTCCGTTAATTACAGCACTCTTTAAAGTTGTTTCCGCGTGATTATGCATGTGTTCGGTCGATCCGGTTGCCTTAAGCCGCAAAACATCATTTCCGGAATCTTCAGGATCCGGAACCACTTCGCTATGTCGATGATTCCCAATTATCCGCCAGTTTGCCGGGCCAGTATCAAAAGTACTGTTTTGAATCAACTCTACTGGTGTACCATCGGGATCTTCAATTACGTTTATATCATCAAGAAGAACTTCACCATCATTGAGCAAACCAATTACAAATTCCTGCCACTGGTTATCAGGGCCGAGGGAACTTGGTGCGGCTACTCCACGATAAGTGTAAGTTTTCCAACTCGATTTAAATGATTCATCACTTCCCTCCCAGGCTTCCGGAAATAAATTATCAGAGTGCGGGTCGCGTAGCTCAATGCTCGAACCACCTCCATCGGCAAATTCAGGCCAGGGAGAACCATCCAAATAACGAACCAGATCCGCCTGATTCCCAAAATTATCAATAAGCCTGATTCGTTCTCCCGACCGCGAAAGCTTTCCTGAAAATTCTCCTGCCAATCTGATAGAAGGATAGAGTTTTGTCATCACATTTGTATCTTTAGCAACAACAAGATATTCATCAGGCGCGAGAAAAGTTCCGCTTGGAAAAATATAATCTATTCCTTTATTAAACTGCCATCCGGAAATATCTACATCATTTGTTCCGCGATTGTAAAGTTCCACCCATGACTCTTTTGACTCTCTATACGGAGTTGGTTCAGAAAGTATTTTTTGAGCGTAAAGCGCCATGCCGAAAACTATGTCGGAACTGTTTATAGTACATTGATGAACTTCTACCGCTATCACATTGGTGCCAACTATAAGATTCTTTGTAGAAATGTCGAATGGTCCTGTATATGTCGCGTCGTTTATCGGAGGTGTTGCAAAAGTACTATGAGTAATTTCACCTTCCGGCATACCCACTCTTAAAACTTCTTCACCATTCAAATAAAAAACTGCTCCGTCATCAATTATCGGATGAATCTGCAAATTTGCATTTTCATAATTGCCGGTAAATATAAAAGTAGTGCGAAAATAATATGTAATTTGACCAAGTGTAAGCAATGTATTTTTCGGAGCGGGAAGAGAAGCGCTTTCAGCATAAAAAAGCGCGTTTCCTGACGGCCATCCGCTGTCATCAAAACCTGCTTCCCGCCAGGCGGAACCAAGATCCGTACCGGATTGATTATATTTCCAAACGTCATCTATTTGTATCTTTGTACTTAATAAATATGTACCCGGTGTGGCGTGAACATCACGGTGGTTATACATTATTTCGTTTATAACTATTTCATTATTAAACAGAAAAAAATTGGATTCGCCGGGAGTTGTTGTTGCCGGGTACATCCAATTACCTGTGCCGTCAGGGGATTTCCCGCGTAATCGAGGATTCACTGTAACGCCATCCAACACGTAATCCCCATTTTCTGAATACAGAAAAAGTTTATCGCCTGACTGCGGGGAATAACTCTGGAACATATTTGAAAACACAATACATTCGCCGGAATTAAGCTCAATTGCAGGAACAGCAAAATCGTAAAAAGCACTTGAACATCTAATAACAAAATTCGATAAATTTATAGAATGGTCATCATAATTAATAAGCTCAAGCCAGAAGTTGCTGCCCGGAGCGGAAACTTCATTAAAAGAAATTCGAGGAGTAAAAGGTGGCGGCAACGCAAAGTTACGCAAGCCGGGAGTTCCACCAGCAAGATAACTTGACGACCAATTACCAAAAGGAGGGCTGGAACTTTGAGGATCAATCTTCGATAGCGATGATCCCGAACCATCAGGCTCAACCGGCCAGTCATCATCATCCTTATAATTCACAGAATCCATAACCCGGTCAGTATTATTAACCAGCTCAAGTGTCTCGCCGCTATTTGAAATACGCCCGGAAAATGGGCCGTAAACATCTGTAATCCCGGTCGATGCTTCAAGAGTTTCAGGAGAAGAAGCAATAACAATATATTCGCCTGCTTCAACAACAGTGCCGACAGGAAAAGTATAATCAATTCCGCCCTGCAAACCCCAGCCTGAAATATCGAGATTCACTGCCATTTGATTATGCAGCTCCACCCACTCCATCGCGATCTCATTAGTTGCCGGATGATACATAATCTCATTAAACACGAGAACACTATCCGCGCAAACGAAGCTGGAACTTACAAAGAAAAGCAAAAAAAATATAACGTTTATTAATCTCATATAAACATTATATCATTTTTATAAGTTTTAATCTAATAAAGAATAATTGCATGAAAAACAATATTAAAATATTCTGGGATTTCTAATTTGAGGAAAGTAAGTCAAGCTTCCAGCTTGACATTAAGCTGGAAGCTTAACCTAGTATAACACCGCTCAAATGAATCCAGCTTCAAAGGGGGAATTGTTTTCGGTTATTCTCAGGTTTCAAAGTTGTTCCACTCGGGCATTATTTAATACCATCTTTCCGCGACATCTTCC
>JAUVKG010000004.1 GCA_030596365.1 Chlamydiota bacterium
GGCGCTTATGCTTCTGTTAATAATACACTTTATGATTATACCATTGCTGACGATTTTCAGTTCACGGCTGATACTGATATTAATTCTATTCGATGGGAAGCACTTTATTGGAATGTCGGTCGCACAGGATATGAGACAGGAATTGTGGTAAAAATTTATCAAAACAGTTCAAGCGGCGGCGAAAATCTTCCCGGTTCCGTGTTGTATTCAGAATTTATCTCGGGCTATTCCTGCGAGCAAATTGTAAATGCAGGCACGAGTGAAGGAGAAAATATTTATAAATATCATGTTGATCTTGCAACTACTTTTGAAGCAATTGAAAATACTAAATACTGGTTTTCTGTTCAAATGGTTGTTCCCGTGCAAAACGAATTCTGGGGACAACTCATTACTCCGGATTCTGTTTCCGGAGAAAAAAGCGCGCAGTCCGACAGTAGTTCCTGGTGGTTGCTCAATAATGACATAGGTTTTGAACTTTATGGAGAAGAAATCCCGGAACCTTTTCTATTTTGGATTTTAAATTTTGGATTTTGGATTATTTATTCCCGACACCCTTTGGGGCCGAGATCTTCGCTATCGCTATGACATTTATAATTTATTATTTATCAACAGGAAATTTCTTTCAAGAAAATGAGAATTTTCGCTGCGGACGTTCCGCTTTTTTGAAATAAATTTTAAATTTTAAATTCATCCCAAGCGCGCAAGCGCCTCGTGGATTAATTTTCTTCTTCAAACAACTAACACTCCAAAAAATAAACTTTCCCCTTTGTTAAATTTATTGTAGGAGTCCACGCTTTAGCGTGTAAGTTCTATTCCTGCAAGACACGCTAAAGCGTGGACGCCTACAATTTTATTAATTTCTTCATTAAGCTAAAACGATTCCCCCTTTGAAGGTCTCTGACCCCGCGCATGCTGGGGGGGATTTAAGGGGGATGTTAAACTTTTGTATGCCATTTGTGGCTGATATCTTTTAGAGCAACCCCTAATTAATAAAAAACTCATAAGTTAAGCATATTGTGTCAATTCTTACCGTTTAGTTATAGAAAAGAATATAAATTAATAGTATAATAAAAAAAATGACCAAAAGGACTGCAAAGACATAAAAGACTAAAAAGACAAATAACCACCCCGTCCTGGCAGACACCCCTCCCCGAGGGAATACTCGGGATGTGCCACCTAAAACAGAAGGGGAGTAAAAAGGACTAAATTAAGAAAGTAAACTTCGATTAACAATTATCGTCCTTGATGTCCTTTTAGTCCTTTTAGTCCTTTAAAAAACAAACTAACAAAGTAAAACTAAAATGAAAAAATCACAACCACGCTTCAAGCGTGCCAAACTTCTCAACCACGCTGCGGGCGTGGCAAGCCTTACAGCTTCTCAACCACGCTTCAAGCGTGGCAGGCTTCTTGCCGTTTTAACTGTCGCTCTCCTAACCTTATCAGCAACCGCCGTTATTCAAAACGGCGGATTCGAAACAGGGGATTATTCCGGATGGACGGTTGCCGGGAATGCCTGGGGAAATCATCCTACAAACACTGACATGGGTGTTGGAATAGCCGGTTGGAGTGGTAATTATTGTGCCTTAAGCCGAATAAATGGCGAAGAACAAATCGGAACTCTACAATCAGATAATTTTACGCTCCTTTCCGGTGAACACGTAGATTTTCTTATCGGTGGCTGGCGGTCAGTAAATGTTCCTGCTGAATATAATTGGAACTATGTGATTTTGTGCAGAGCCTCGGATGACACGGAACTCGACAGGGTTTACGCGCCAAACATGACTCCCAATATGGCAGCAAGAAAACTTTTCCCGGGAACTACTAATGAATTAGAGGTGTATATAAAAGTTATTGACGATGCTTCAGGAGGGGGATTTGCATGGATGGATGTTGACGATTTCAAAATTGTTGAAGCGCCTGACCCGTCTAATCTTTTTGATTTTGAAGCCGGGACTTACACTAACTGGGTAACAACAGGAACTGCCTGGGGAGGCGGACCGGTTACTACAAATTATCTGCCCTGGTTTTTTGAGAATATAGGCTTGCACGGTAGTTATTACGCAAATTCCATTTTAGGCGGAGAAACGGCTGTCGGAATTATACGTACTATCAATTTTACTTATCAGTCCAACACGCTTATTCGATTCAAGATAGCCGGATGGTCGTCTTCGGGTGCGGGCAGCAGTGGTGGAGCTTACAACTATATTTCATTAAGACGCGCGTCGGATAATTTTACTTACACTAATATTTTCACGCCAAATCAAACTTCTACGATGATAACAAAAGAATTCAATTTTGAATCTGCTTATGGTGAAGAAGTTTATATCGAAGTCGTAGACAACTGCACAAGCGGTGGTTATGCCTGGCTTGCGGTGGATTATTTCGAAACTCTGCCGACTTATAGTGGTCTTTATGGTGTCAATAAATCAGGATCCGAACAAAGATCTTGCAACACTAT
This sequence comes from Chlamydiota bacterium, assembly GCA_030596365.1. Classification (GTDB taxonomy): domain Bacteria; phylum Auribacterota; class UBA3054; order UBA3054; family B51-G9; genus B51-G9. The sequence goes on from JAUVKG010000004.1 coordinate 2,459, forward strand.
GCCGTTTTTTGTCTGGCCGGATCATGACTCGTTTGTTTCGATAAATGCAACAGCTGATACAATTCATTTTCTCGGAATGATAAATGAAGGTTGGGATATGGGATGCCAGCATTGGGGTGCCCACCCGGAAAATAATAATCCGCGAACTGATTTACTTTACATCGGAAATAATCTTGGAACTTTGCGGATAAATTACAGCGATTCTTCTTCAGATTCCATTCCGCTTATTTTCGGTGCGACTGTCTGGTCATTTGATCAGTGGGGACTTCGCAACGCAAAAGAACCTTTTCTTTCGCGTCCTGATTGCGCAGCTATTTTAAGCAACTGTTTTAAATTAAAAGAAGATGACAGAACTTTAAATACGTTAGACAACCGAGCTTATTTTTTCCTGTCGGTAAAACCTCAACCAAAAACTATAAGCAGTATTTCCGTTACTGATACTTCGCCGCTTGGCAGGCCTTTGCTTTCAGGAATTACGCTTGACAATCCTTCGCCTTTAACCGGTTTAACATCTTTAGGACCGAAATATGTAACGCAGTCAGATCGTGATTTTGTTATCGAATCGGATAACTTAGGCGACTGGTCAGGTCCGCTTACAGCGCTTGCGGAAACTCTTTATACTCGTGAGTCTGATTTGCCGTCAACGGTTGATTTAATTGATTATCCCGCTGGACTTGACGCGGCAAAGATTTTGTTTCAAGCGGATGCTCCCGCGAAAAATTTCGCTGATATGCTTTCATGTATTTGGATGGCAAATATTATTGCTATCGATGAAAAATTTTATGCAGAAAATGGCGAGTTCCATGAATCAGGAATAGGTTATCCTCATTACGGAAGTTATTCCGGTATAGGCTCGTGGGCGCCGCTTGGAGTTTATTACGGCGGAATTTTCGGAAGATGCTCAGACCATTTCGCATCTCTTGCTCTTAGGTGCATTGACAATCTTGAGCGTGTTACTAATTATGTTAACTATTGTGACAAACGACTATACTATTTTCGCAGTGATCATGATCCGGCAAATGGACCTCCGAACCCAAATCACGATATTACTCAATATCCAACTAATGCTCCGCCACACTGGTCGTTTGTGATAAGCGCTCCGGGCAATATGCCTCGAGGAGAACAGATAAACGCAATTTTCGGCGATGAAGAAATGGATGGACATGGCGCGACATGTGTTGGCAGATGGCTTTCATGGCGGCATCTTGGCGCGCCAACCGGTGGATGGTTTACTACTCCGCGCGATGATGTTTATGGCAAAAGTCCCTGGCAGTCAACTATTGATTCTACGGAATTTATCTGTTGGCTTATGGATTATTATCCTGCACGCGATACTGTCTATTGCGAAGGAGAAACGACCGGCTGGACAGGCGGGTTTGAACCATATCCAACGTACCTGTGTATGACCGCTTTAAAATGTTCGGCGGAAATGGCGGATGCGATGGGGGACTCGGCAAACGCTGCACACTGGCGCTCGTATGCCGAAAGAATTCACCATGGCCTGACTAACGAACTGACAGTAACTCACGACGGCAAACCTGCATGGCAAAAACGTGCGAATACTATTTATCCAAGTTATCAGGACACACTTGTTCAGGCATGGTTCTCCTTTTATTATGACGGGCTTGATCCGAATGTTTTATACACTAATTTAACGGAAATTTCAAGAAATACTTTTGACAGACAAATTAATCAACCGTGGAAACATAAACAAGTTCTCGGCATGGGTTACGGACAGGGCTGGCTTGCAAAGGCCGCGCTTATTCTTGATGAAATGGATGACGCGGGAATTTTACTCACTAATCTCGCTAAATATTCTTACGACAAAAATATGAATTATGTCGATGAAGCGCGTGGAATTGACTGGCGGCTTTATCAATGGATTATTCCGGAAGGCGCAAATATTCTGCCGGACGGAAGCTGGTACAGAATAAGCGATCTCGGCAACGGCGCAAATCAGGGAATAGCTTTGCATGCACTCGAACTCTGTGCCGGAATAGACGACACTCATCCGGAAAATTTCAAAATTTTACCAAGAGTAGCGGCACCGTTAACAGGAATAATAGTCAGTAATTTCCCCGTTCTTATTCCAGAAACAGAGGACGGAGAACGGAAGACGGAAGACGGAGGCAGTCTAACAAGAGCTAAAATAAACTATTCCTACAAATTAAAACCTTTAAGTTTTAATTTGAGTAGCGACAAAACTTTACCGACTCTTTCCGTTCGCCTTGGACCATATACCGAATCAGAAGCGACAACTATTTCGGGAACATTGCTTTTGCCGCCTGGTTCTACACAACGAACAGAAACTTCCGGTGAGTACAATGCAGGTGATGCTTATTGGATATGGGTGGAAGGAATGACTGATATTGATTCCGTATCTATTCCGATACCCGAGCCAATTTCGGTAATCGGGTATCAGTTATCGGTAATCGGTAATATTTTCGCAATGCGAAAATAATTTGTCTATTATGTCCATTGTGTCCATTAGGTCCATAATGTCCATAATGTCCATAATGTCCATAATGTCCATTGTGTCCATTAGGTCCATAATGTCCATCATGTCCACGAAACTATAAAACTATGATAAAACTTTACTACTTATTTCTTGCAGCGTTCATTTTCTGCACAAGCATTCACGGAAAATCTTCCGATGACAAATATTACGGAATACCTCTGTCATCACCGCTTGGAACTTTCGGTGTTCTTAATAATATAGGCAATGTTCAAAGTCCTACTCATCTCACCTCGCTCGCTGGTGGAGAAACTGCAACCGGCAGCATCATATCAAAAGAATTTAAAGTTGAAGTACCTGTAATAAAACTTTTCGCCCGGGGATGGAATGGGAAAAAAGGCGATAGAAATCTAAACAGATTTGAACTTGTTGACGCGAAAACCGGTAAAATTATTAGAACTGCAAAACCGCCACAGACAACTTCTACACCTAAATGGATTGAGTGGGATGTAAAAAATCTGAAAGATAAAAATGTAAAAATCAGAATAATTGACGGTGACTCAAACAAAGCTTATGCATGGCTGGGAATTGATAGAATAGATGCCGGTCCCGTAATGCGAATAAATTTCAATGCTAATCCGGAACTAAAAAGCTGGGAAATAGAAACTGAAAACAAAGAACCGAAAAATTTGAGCTATTTTGGTGTGCCGTATCTTATTAATTCAGGACTAACGTTCAAACAGAACGATACAAGAAAAATTGAACTTGGTTTCAAAGCTAAAAAAATTATTCTGTTTGGTATGACTTTTACGCCTGACATTGGAACTCCTTTGTGGCATTACGCGCCGAGTTATTTTATGCGATATTTAATTGGTGATGAATTGGGGCGGATAAAAATTAATTATGCTGATGGAACAAGTGAAGATTATCCGCTTGTTCTTGGAGATAATTTGTGGTGGGGTCAAAGATTTTATAATTATCCTAAACCTTTTGATTCAAACAAAGAGAAAATTAAAATTCTTGAAGATTCACTTTATTTGTTTCCCGCAAAACCTGTTCAAGGAGGATTTCGAATAGGAGTAATTCAACCGAAATACGTAAAAATTGCGTCTATTGAATTTACCGACAGGAAAGAAAAACTTGGTATCCCGATTATAAATGCGATGACTGTGCTGGCGGATAATAATATTAAAAAAGGAAAATTATTTTCTAATGTTAAACCTGAAAAAGAAGTGATTGCTTTTATTGAAAAATCTGTGATGAAACCGGCGGGAGTTTGTGAAGATGATAAAAAACGGCGATTGAAAAATATCAGAAACGCAATGTACACTACGGAAGATAATTTTCCTAAAAGCGTTCCGGTTTCTAAACCAAAAAATTATCGCGGGCCTGATGTGAAGTTCGATGGTAATGTTTACGCGCAAATTCTTGCAAATATTTTTTATCATAATTTAGCTGATATGGATGAAAAAGCAGATGAAGAAACAGGGATGTTCAGAGAATCAACAAAGCATTCCGCAAACTTTGGCGGGTATCAGGGATTCGGTACTTACAAAGAAGGTGTTTCACCTTACTGGAATGATGCATGGTCGAGAGGGGTCGGACGTGAAGTACAGGAATATCTTGCGTTCGGCTTTTATGAAAAAACTAAAAAATGCGTGGATTACTGTTTCAGACAGGCGAGAGTCTGGGAAAATAAGAAAGATGAATTGAAAGTTAAAGGAGCAAGTCTTCCAGGGCATTGGTGCAGAAATATTGCAAGACCGATTGTCGGGAAAAATGCCGGGGCATTTGAAAATGACGGACACGGAATGATTATGCTTACCGTTCACAGTTTATGGCGAAAAATGCCGAAAAAAGAAAGAGATAAATGGCTTAAAGAAAGATGGGATGACGTTGAAATGGCAGCTAATTGGATTGAATGGCAATTTGAAAATCCTAAAATTTCAGGCGCTACAAATGATGTCCTTCAAACTGACAGCGAGGCTAACTTTTCCATTTTTACAGGAATAGGTTACGGCTACACTATTTATGCTGATTATCCGTGTATGGATGGATTGCTTGGATTCGCGGAAATGGCGGAATCGATTGGTAAAAATAAAGAGGCGGAAAAGTGGCGTACACGAGCTGAAAAAATGAAGAAGGGAATGGAAAGAAGTTACATTGAGAGAATCGGTAATAAACCTCCAATGTGGACAAGAAAACATGCCGGCTGGGTTTACTTGAGCTCCCATCTTGCACCGCTAATTTTTCTTGCTGACAGACGCGGATTTAAACCTGAAGATGATGACCCTGAATGGCGGGAAATTAATCGCGTGACCTATAAAAGAAAAGTTGATAAGTGGAGCGGTAAAGCACCAATGAATGATGATGAATGGTGGTGGTATCTGCCTGAAGAAAATAGATACAGAAAAAACAAGGAACTCTATTTTCCCGAACACGGAAATTTTACAGTCGCAATGGGTTATGGACAGGGATTTATGACACAGGCGGCTTTGCTTCTTGATGAGATGAAAGATGCAGAAGCAATGCTTGATTTTACGGCTAAAGCAACTTATTATGCTGATTACAAAAGTTATATTGTACCCGAAGGAGTTGAAACAAGTCCGGACGGTAAATCCTGGTTTAGAACCGGTGATCTGGGTAACGGTTTTCAACAGGCATCGATTATGAAAGTTATTCGATTGGTTATCGGAGTTGATGACACGAATCCGAAAGAGTTAACGCTTATACCGCGAATTCCAAAAAGCTGGAAAAGAATGAGCGTGGATAAATTCCCTGCGTGGATTGAATCAGGGGACGAAGGAGTTAAAAGGGTTAATCTTAAATTTCAATATGAACTAGTGTCCTGTATTGCAAAATGTAAAAACAAAGCGAGATTTAAACTTGAAACAAGCGATATTTTGCCGGTAACACTTTTAAGGTTGGGTCCTTTTGACAGTGGGATTAGTAAAAATTTAAAAGTACTGCTTAACGGCAAAGTAATAAAATCTGAAGTAACAAAAAGCGGTGACTCGAACTGGATAAGAGTAATAATTCCGAAAGGTTTAAAACGCTTTGAAGTTACGGTTAATTAACTCCTATGTTTATATTTAAAAAGTTTTAAAATTTGTAATTTCATCGCAATTGATTTATATTATTAACGCAAGAGGCGCAAAAGACGCAAGAATTTCAATTGCCTTCAATTCGTGAAAATCCGTGAAATTCGTGTCTCTATTATTTTGATACACCGGGATTTGGTTTCGGTGACTGCTGTTCATCCTTCCAGATTAACGGAGCCAGGTAAACACCACCGCGACCCCAGCCGCAACGGCTGATATACCATTTGCCATCATTATCCTGTATAACTTCCGCGGCATGAGCCGGGAACTTTCCGACTTTATTTTTGATATCCCAATGAAAAGGGTTACCGCTGACATAAGCAGCTGAATCGTCATAGGGCATATTAGTACAAATAAACAAATAGTATTTTCCGTTTCGCGCGACAACAAATGGAGATTCTGTTGGTCCGCCATAAGTTCCTATTGCCGGATGAGTGAAAACGACTTTCGGATTTTTCCAGTTAATCAGATCATCGCTTGTAACTGCAACGACAACGTGGTTACCTTTATTAGCAGGGCGATTAGCTGTGTAATACATTACCCATTTGTCTTTTAAACGTAAAACGCAAGGGTCACGTCCATCAAAACCATCTACAACCATTGGATTTTTTGGATGACGTGTCCAGGTTTTCAAATCAGGTGAAGTAGCTAAATGAATTTTGTATTTTGTGTGATCTTTGTCACCTGCGCAATAAAACATATAATAAATGCAGTTATGTAGAATTACATGAGGAGCCCAAAGATGTTCCTCATTCCATGGTGGTTTTGGAGCAACGGTAAGAGCAAACGGCTGTTTGTCCCATTGCTTCTGCATAAGTTTTTTTGCTGTCGCGTGAGCAAAATTATCTTCATCACCTGGATTAGCAGGTTCTTGATGAGTAATTCCAAAAAGATTCCACGTTTTATCCGGACCATAAATAAAGCAGTGATCATTTATGTACCATTTTTCTTTCTCCCCAACACTCGGGTCATAGATCTTCACAAATTCTCCGCATTCGACCAGTATTTCATTAGTTTCCATTGCAAAGCTCCAGGTAGTTCCTATTAAAAAAAACGTAATTCCTAAAAATAACATCTTCATAATTTTCTCCTTAGTTTTTGATTATTTTTGTCCCATCGCCATTGAGCATCTTTACCTGATAAATGAACACCTCCATTCTTCAAATTAGCAATCATCTCCATCGCTTCCAGATCCATTTTAGAAAAGGCGAACCATTTTTTTCCTAAATCTTTAAGGCTTGCTCCAAAATGGTAAATTGTGGTTTTGTCAATAATTAAAAAACGGTCGTGAGCTTTAGTAAATTTTCTAATCTCTATTTTCGGGTGTTGTGCGTTGTGTTTTTCTAAATCTTGCTTTAAAATTTCCGAAGTATTTTTGGTATAAATATTTACACTAACATTTTTCTTTCTTTTAGTAAAAAGCTGTAAAACAGATTCATCAACATAATTATCAATCAATAAAATAGATTTTTTTGCAGATTTTATAAGGTTAGCAACAAAAACATAAGCATCAAAAACTTGTCCGTCATAAAAAACACCTTGTTTTGGTTTAATGCTTTTATCTTCGAGTGCATTTATAATAATGTTAATTTTTTTATCGGTTTCCAATTGTTTTAATTCAACCTTATCAAGGCGTTGAAATATAGTTGCATTTTCCATCAGAAACCGTCTCATTCCAACAAAAGCACGCATAATGGCAATATTTACCTTAACAGCAATTTTGCTTTTCAAAACTCCTGATAATGACGAAACCCCTTGCTCGGTAAATACATTTGGGAGTTTTCTTCTACCTCCCCAACTTGAAATCGCATTTTGCGACATCAAGTATTCCCATTCATTTTTGCTAAGCCTGAACATAAAATCTTCAGGGAAACGCTCAATATTTCTTTTTACTTGCTCGTTTAATCTTCCTGTTGAAACATCATAAAGTTCAGCCAAATTACTATCAAGCATAACCTGTTTGCCTCGAATAGTAAAGATTCTATTCTGAATATTATTTATTTTGATTATTTGTTTCTTATCAGTCATAATAATTCCCATTTTAGAGCAGTTGAATTCGACTACTTATTTATAATTCCCTATCTTTTTGGACTATTTTTTGATTATTTTTGTCCCAGCGCCATTGCGCTTCTTCACCTGACAAATGAACACCTCCAAACCAGCAATCAATGCCATTCAAAAGAATATAATCTTCTTCATTATTTAATACTTTTTTACCGGAATTAGTTATTGAGACATTCCATTTCCTCAGTTCTTTTTTTGTTAGTCTTTCACTGTCAACTTTATTTATTTTATTTAAGTTTTCGGGTCCTTCAATAGCTAATAGCGGTATCGAGGCATTTGCAAGATCGTAAAGAACCTGCCAAAAGCTGGTATCGCCCATGAAACGAGGTTTTTCAAAACTTGATACCTCTTCGAAAATTGAACCGATTTTATCGGCTCCGGAAAAAACCGATTTAAGAATGCCGTTTTGAGTACGGTTTAATCCATTTGCTGTGGATGGATATTTTTGAAGAAACCTTTTTAGCGCTTTCCCTAAATACGGAAGCGCAGAAGTGTCACCGGAAATTACCTTTTCTATTTCTTCAGGATTGTCTGAAGTAAATGCTTTCCAGGCGAGGGAAGCAAGTTTTATTTCCTCTCTCGTTATTTCGTGTCGGGTATCAAAAAGAGAAGCCGTTTGTTCAGGTGATAGTTCGCCTAAACCGTTAAAAGAGTCAAACCCGGGAAATTCCCCAACACAGATCAAACTTAATTTAGTGTTAGTTAAATCAATTCTTGAAAGTCTGTCAATCAAATGAATCATAATCGTTTGATCAAACATACATGCATCAAACCACAGAATTACTTCTTTATAATTTTTTGCGTCTTCAAGTTTTTGATATCTATTATCAGCTCCTTGCAATATAGCTTCCACTGACGAGTCCAGAAAATATTGTGAGGAAATAAATTTAGAACGAACTATTCGCCATTCCTCTTCAGAGATATTGCCAGGCGTTGGTCCTTCAATAAAAATTTCCATCCAGACCTGAACATCACCGGGCACAGAACTATCTCTGAGTATTTGTCCTGAAATATCTCCGCAATTAAGATGCAGAAAATTTGGAGTGGTTGGTAATGATTTTGCCATCGGTAACCTCCTTTTTGTTAAATTTACCCGCCGTTCGCATTCACAGGAAAAAAGAAGATTATAAAAATATAAACTTAATAAAGGAGGGTTCAACCCTTTCCGCGAACGTGGAGGCATCCTTCAATGCCGGTAGCCACATTATATACTAACTACGCAGAAAATGCAAGTTGAAAAGATTGAAAATTTCATAAAAATATTTTTGACACGGATTATATAATCCCCCTTTTCTAAAGGGGGTAGGGGGATTTAATAATACTGATTTTGTTATATTTTAATTTATTTTTTAACCACTAATGAACACAAATAAACACGAATTTCTTTACTTGAAAATTGGATATGAACGCGAGTACGACGTTACTTCGTTAGCCGTGTTGGATATTGGATATTCAATTTCAACTTTTCTTAAGCCCTTTTTTTGCGTCTCTGATAGTAGAATTACACGTTACTTCGTATGTTATAATACTAACACTTCGATATTGCTTTGTCGAATTCATCAAGAATTTCAGTGGAAGGTTTTTTGTCTATAAGACTTACGACAATGATTGCCAGAGTTCCCAGAATAAATCCCGGTGCCAATTCGTAAAGCTCAAAAATAGCGCCGTCCAAATGCCTCCAGATAATTACTGTCAGCCCGCCGGCAATAACACCGGCAATGGCGCCGTTTCGTGTCATCCTTTTCCAGAACAGAGAAAAAATAATCAGAGGCCCAAACGCGGCGCCAAAGCCGCCCCAGGCATAAGCTACAAGTTCAAGGACGCTGTTTTTCGGGCTCATAGCCAAAAATCCCGCTATAAGAGCCACAAGGATAACAGCGAACCGGCTTACCCAGACAAGTTCCATGCCGTTGGCACTTCGACGTAAAAACGCTTTGTAAATATCTTCTGTTAAAGCTGACGAAGTAACCAAAAGCTGCGAATCCGCTGTGCTCATTATTGCCGCAAGAATAGCCGCCAGCAGCATTCCGCCAATAAGCGGATGCGTTAATGCGTCCACCATAGCTATAAAAACAGTTTCCGTTTTGCCATCCGCCAAAGGTTCTTTAAGATACACAACGCCGATTAGTCCGATAATCACAGCGCAAATCAGGCAAACCACAACCCAAACCATTGCAAGAACCCGCGCGCGTGGGATGTGGTCGGAAGAACGAATAGCCATGAACCGCGCGAGAATATGGGGCTGACCAAAATATCCAAGGCCCCAAGCCATTAAAGAGAGAATTGCAACAACGGATAGTCTGTTTCCATCGTTTTTTGTAAACATACTAAGCAATTCCGGATTAACCGCTTTGACAGAATCAATGGTCGTCGAAACTCCGCCAATAGTATGAATGGCAATCATAGGGACAATCAGAATCGCGAAGAACATCATAATTCCCTGAAAAAAATCCGTCCAGCAAACCGCCATAAATCCGCCTAAAAATGTGTAGGAAATAATAACAAGTACTCCAATTACCAGCGCCCATTCGTAAGACAGGCCGAAAACTGTATTAAACAATTTTGCACCGGCAACGAATCCCGACGCGGTGTAAATCATAAAAAAGAAAACAATAAACGCGGCAGACACGATGCGCAAAACCTTTGATTTGTCACGAAACCGGTTTTCAAAATAATCCGGCAGTGTGAGGGAATCTCCGGCTATTTCTGTATAAATTCTTAGCCGTTTCGCAACAAGTTTCCAGTTCAGATATGTTCCCAAAGCAAGTCCTATGGCAATCCAGCCGGCTTCCAGGCCTGCCATATAAGCGAATCCCGGCAACCCAAGCAAAAGCCAGCCGCTCATGTCAGACGCCTGCGCGCTGAGAAAAATCACCCAAGTATCAAGCGTCCGCCCGCCAAGAATGTAATCCGATAAATTTTTTGTTCTACGGTAAAATATCCAGCCAATAACCTGCATGGCTGCAAGGTAAAGACAAAAAGTTATAATTGTGCTGATTTTATCCATATTTGATCCGACTAGCTTTAAGACTAAAAGTACATGGGAATAATTCTATTTTATCATTTTCAACGTCATAAGGTGTGTAATCATTATAAGAATACTGCGGGAATTCATGCAGGAACTCTATTCTCATACCTGCTTCACAAAACGCGGTGATAATATCTCACATCGTCCAGTTCCATTCATATGAATTAACCGGGATTTTTAAGTCCGGATCCGTATAATATCCCATATTATCATATTGCCAAACTTCCTTGCGAAAATATTTTCCCGAAAATTATTAATAAAATAAAGCATAAAAGAGCTGTGTTAATTGAAATTAACCATGAATAAAAAAGATAACCGACTTTACCTGTTTCATTTTTAGTTATTCTCTTGTAGTTGTTCACATACCTAAAAAGAAACAGACGGATAAAAATGAAATTTTCAATTTTTTCACCTCTTTTTTCCAGAAAAATATAAATCATTATTGTTGACAATAGATAAACAATAATTGAAAGTACCCCAATAGTAATTAATATTATATTCATATATCCTCCATTTGTTTTTTTACTGCTGCATTAAAGTCATTCTTCAATTGACCCGGCTATCCGGGTAATCCGGAAGAGTTGGTTCTGCTTTTTATCATCACGGTAATGCTCGTCTTGTCAATTTTCAGCCGACCCGCTGCCCGGAGCACGTATAATGCGTCCAAAGTTACAAACGGGTTCATTATCTTTTTGCGGGAAACGATACCCCAGTCTGCCATAGAGCCACTGTTGGCCGGTTCGGACACAACGCGGTAGTGTTTGCCTTCTGCCCGCCATCCGCCATCGGGCAATCGTTTTGATTCCAACACATCCATCGCTTCCTCGCATCGTGGGTCACCAATAAATCCGGCTTCCACCATTATCTTCAAGGCTATCAGAATGTCATAATACCAGTAATGAGGATAGCGAAGTTTAAGGAAGCTATCGTGAATAATGCTGCCGTCTCTTTGGCGTCTGAACAGCCGGCGTTTGAGCAGAAATTCGGCGCTTTTTTCTGCAGCCCTAGCCGATTCCGTTGAGCCATTCAGCCGTGCATGCCACGCCAGGCCGCGAAACGGGAGGAGAGTTTCGTGGAAGGAAGAGGTGTGAGCCTCTCTCTTCCGGTCGCAGTTCCATCCGCCGTCATGCCACTGCCATCGAATCAGGTTAGCTGCAAGCTGATCAGCACGTTCGTCCGCCAGTCCCCGCGCCAGGGATGAGTAAAGTGCGTTCCCTTCCTGGGACGCGCATCTCCGCGCACGTCCCTCTATGATTGGTACGCCTGGTCTCGACTTGTACCTCAAAGCTTCACGATCCACGATATGCTCTTTCGTATGAGACGGCGAAAGCCAATAATCATAAACTTGGTCCCTGACAGGAATCAGAGAAGCTTCATCGGCCGGGTAACCGATGTCGGCCAGATCGGCCAGTGTCCAGTGTGCACCGGTGAACTTCGAATATATGTGTCCTGTGATTTGCCCGTTCTTGTCCCTGTGTGACAAAAGTGCTTTCACCCGGTTTGATGACCTGATCGCCTTTTGTTCTCGTGACGAAGTGATGAGTGTTGGGACTTGAGCCCTGTTTCTCCGAGATGTTGTTTGGCGCGCTTAAGTTTCTTCGAGAACAAGCCTGTCTTGAACTCCGAGGTCCAGCATTTGAGTGTGATCCATCCTCCGAAGCGAAGCAGATCGTTTCGCCAGGTATAATACCACTTGCGCCAGCCGGAATTCAGATTCCAGAATGAGAAGATTATGGCCGGAAACGCAAAGATATTAAGCCCGATGGCAAACATAGATCTGAACCGGTAGAAACGCTCCATGATCTTCCATATGGCAGATTGCATCTCCTCCGGTGTGAGTGGCACATCGGGCCTGAAAAGCGGGAAGTTCCCATCATAGAACTCCCAGCCGATGCAGTCTCTCGAGAAGAGCCGATTCTGTGCTGCGAGCCGACAGGTTAACTCTGTTCCGGGAAGAGGAACAGGTAACAGGACTTGAATGGTATCGATCCGAGCCTTTTTGATGAAAGACCTGAAACGCTGTACCCGCTCCATCACTGGGAAGGACAGGCGCACGCCATCGAGCAAGGGGTAACCAAAAATGAACATGCCGTGCACAAGGAAGCCGGCTTTGTGATATAACTGTGTCATAGCGATCATTTCTTCCGGCCCGAACTTCTTGTTCATGGCCTTCAACTCCTCGTCGATTGGCGACTCAAAACCGATGCAAACAATGTTAATGCCAGCTTTATGCATGGCTTTAAGCAGCTCTGAGTCTTTTGCCCGGTCCAGCCTGATTTGTACCGTGATATCCAGACTTGTGCCGACAGCTTTCTGATAGTAAGCCAACATGGCGCAGAGCCGAAGAGTTTCGTCCCGCCTATGCCCGAACAAGTCGTCCACGATGAAAAAATTCCGGGCGTTATGCATTTCCAGAGACGAAGCAATCTGCTCGATAACACGTTCGACCGAAGCGGCACGAGGCTTACCTTTTACTGTGCAAAACTCGCAGTTCATGCCGCAGCCGCGAATCCAGCCAACCGGATAATATTTGATCTTTGCGTAGCGCAGAAGATTGAACCGGGGAAGAGGCAGTCGGTCAAAGTCCGTGATGGGCGCCCGTTCCCGGGTCTGAATTATTTGCCCATCCCGCATGAAGGCTATACCGGCAACCTGGTCGGGTTCGCTTCCCTCACGAATCACCGTGAGTAGCTCTCGGATAGTGTCTTCGCCTTCGCCAACGACCACAAAATCGATACCGTTTTCGAGCCCTTCCCGGATATTGTCCTCGATGAAATGCTGACCGCCGGCAATCGTTGTGATGCCCTTTTGTTTGTAGAAGTGGGCCAGCTCATACAGTCTCGGGATCGTGCTGCTTAGGCCTCCGTATAAGCCCACTACATCCGCGCGCCTGATGGTTTGGAGGGTACTGTGATCAGGTTGACCGATATTATTCCTGGGACCAAACTTTCGATAATTGTTTTCATCAATTACCTCAACGTTCCACCTCTCCATTGTGCTGACGACCGTTGCTACGCAGATGGGACCCAAAGCCGTAGTATGCCGCGCTATCCTCGAGAAAATGTTGAAACCGGGATAGCCCGGAGCAATCATTCTGAAACGCAGTCTGAGTGTACTCTTATTCATTATTAAATTATATGATTTGTTGATTAAAGCTAATATAATAACAAAATTAATGCTTATTGTCAAAAATATAAGTTATTTTATGCCCTGACACTTCCTATTTCGGAAGTTGACATGCCTACAAAAAAGTGGTAAAATACTAGTTAAATTACGAACACGGGCTTTTAACCAATTTTAACTAGTCGTCCCTTAAAAAGCCAATTATGCGTTGATTACAAGGCAATATAAATACTAATGTTTGAGAGTTTTTAAGGGACGACTAACTAACTGCAAGTGTTACAATGAAAGCTCTCTCTAAAAGAAGGTTCATTCAATCCTGTTGTTTTCTGATCGCGTCAGGTCTCTCATCCACAGTTACATTACTGCTCTCTGCATGCAGAAAAAAGGAAAAAACAGCTATCCCAACCGGTGTTTCCGACAATGCTGAAAAGAAGCGGATCACGATGGCTAAAACAGCTAAGATCAATCCGGATTTTGAGCCTGCCTATCTGGAATTGCACAGAAGCGGAGAATTAAAAAAGAGAGGTGAAACTCTCTGGAATGTGATGAAAAGCTGCAAGCTGTGTCCGAGAAAGTGCGGCGCCAATCGGCTTGCGGGGGAAAAGGGGTTTTGTCAAGCATCCGCTCAGCTCGAGATTTCTGCCTATAATGCGCATTTTGGTGAAGAAGCGCCCCTCGTGGGCAGTGGAGGCTCAGGTACGATATTCTTCACAAATTGCAGCCTGAGATGCGTGTTCTGCATAAACTGGCAGATTAGCCAGGGAGGTGAAGGTTCGAAAAGAAGCATTGACGAACTGGCGAATATGATGCTCTATCTTCAAAAGAAAGGATGTCATAATATTAATGTCGTTACGCCCAGCCACTACTCCCCACACATTCTTCTCGCAATTGACCTTGCCGCGTCCAAAGGACTTCGGCTCCCTATCGTTTATAACACCTGTGGGTGGGAGCGCCTTGAAATATTGAAAATGCTTGACGGTGTAGTTGACATCTATCTGCCCGACTTCAAATACTCGGACAACACGATGGCAGCGAAGTATTCATCGGATGCGGACACCTATCCGGACATGGCAAAAGCCTCTCTGCTTGAAATGCAACGCCAGGTGGGCGTCGCAAAACCCGCAAAGGACGGCATTATGTATAGAGGGCTTATGATCCGTCACCTTGTTATGCCGAACCGCGTTGGCGGGACGAAAGGAGTGGTGGAATGGATTGCCGGGAATCTGCCTAAAGACACGTATGTTAACATTATGTCTCAATACACTCCGGTATACAAGGCATCAAACTACCCTGCGATTTCCAGGCGAATCACCCGGCAGGAGTATGCTGAATCCGTCAAATGGGCACGGGACGCCGGTCTCAACAATCTCGAGGTACAGGGATTTCGTTTTTTGTGAACGACCTTATGTTAATTTTTTCTTTACCAAACCATCGGGCAGGAATTTCGCCTGTAAAAGTTTATTGTTAGTCAATCGACATTTAATCGTATTGTGTTAATTGTTATCGTTTAGTTATAGAAAATAAATTTAATTTAGTTTATAATCTTAAAAATGAAAAAATTAAATTTGACTTTTAGGAAATCTATCGATTGAACTAAGTAGCAATGCAAAAATTGGTGGCCAAGCCATCGGCTACGGTAATTTTGTTATTTGTTTTCTTTTTTTTATTCTTTTTGAATTTGTAATTTATTTGTAATTTATTATTTGAGTTTTGTTATTTTTTAATTATAACTTTCTACTACCAACCCAAAGCAAGATGCTTTGGTTACTATAAATGTCCATTATGTCCATTATGTCCATTATGTCCATTATGTCCATCTTTGCGTTTGCTTTGACAGCATTCTCCGATGTTCAATCGTATAATCTTTACGGCGTTCAACTTACAAACTCTTTCGAAAGAAAATGCAGGCACATGCCGTTTATCGTTGCTTCAAATAATCTTTCAACATGTAAAATTAATGCTTCGGCGAAAATTATTCATTTTCTTGGAATGATTAACGATGGCCATGACCGTGGCGGCACTCATTGGGTAGGTCATCCGGAAAAGAATAAGCCCCGAAAAGATTTGCTTGGTGTCGGAGATAAAATAGGCGATTTGAAAATTATTTATGCCGATAGCACCGTTGACACAATTCCGCTTATTTATGGCGCGACGGCCTGGAACTTTGTTGAGTGGCAGCTTCGTAATGCTAAAGAACCTTTTCGCTCCCGTCCGGATTGTGCAGCTGTTTTAAGAAACAGTTTAAAGCTGAAAGAAGACGATGTGAAACTCAATACTTTAAACAACCGTGCTTATTATTTTCTTTCTGTTAAACCACGCGACAAACAAATTTCCCATGTGGAAATTTCAGATAATCCTTCTATACCGGGTTTTCCTTTGCTTTCCGGAATTACACTTGATTCTCCTCACCCAACAAAAGACTTTTTCAGTTTTGGACAAAGAAATGTTCCGAAATCAGAAAGAGAATTTACTATTGAATCTTATAATGCGAAAGGATGGTCGAACGAAATTACCGCACTTGCAAAACAACTTTACAACTATGAATCCGACTTACCGGAAAAAATTGAATTAATAAAATTTCCATCTAAACTTAATGCCGCAAAAATCACTTTTAAAGCTGGCAAAAAATCACAAAATTTTGCCGATATGCTTTCTTGTATTTGGGCGGCGAACATCATAGACATTGATAAAAAGTTTTATGCGAATAATGGTGAATTCCATGAATCTTCCAAAAACGCACCCTATTACGGAAGTTATGGCGGTATAGGTACATGGACACCGCTTGGAGTTTATTATAATGGAATTTTTTCGCGGTGTTCAGATCATTTTGCGTCACTTGCCTTAAGGTGTATTGATAATCCCTTACGAATAACAAATTATTTTCAATATTGCGATAAACTATTATATTATTACCGCAACGATCATGACCCGAAAAACGGTCCGCCAAATCCTAATTTAGATATAAATAAATATCCGTCAAATGCCCCCCCGCACTGGTCTTTTTTTATGAGCAATCCCGGCGGTTACATGCCTGCAGGCGAAATTAACGAACTCCATGGCGATGAGGAAATGGATGGACACGGTGCGACGATTGTTGGCAGATGGTTAGCCTGGCGTCATCTTGGCGCACCAACTGGCGGCTGGTTTACCGCACCTCGTGCAGACGTTTATGAAAAAAGTCCCTGGCAGAGTTCGATTGATTCTGCAGAATTTATCTGCTGGCTTTTGGATTATACTAAACGTGATGTTGTCTATTCAGAAGGCGAAACAACCGGCTGGTGCGGGCATGGCAATCATACACTGCCGGGAATGTCTACCGAAACTAATTACGCGAAAATTGTTCAGAATTACGCGGAACTTGATGAAATGTATCAAATTTATCCGTCTTATGTTTGTATGACTGCTTTAAAATGTTCAGCGGAAATGGCGGATGCGATGAGTGATAAAGAAAAAGCAAAAAAATGGCGTAAATACGCAAAAAGAATTCGTAAGGGGATGAAAAAAAAATTAACTGTTGATTACAATGGAAAACCTGCGTGGAAATATTGTTCCGGTTCAGTTTATCCTGTTCCAAATGACTCGCTTGTCCAAGCCTGGTTTTCAATTTATTTTGATGGGCTTGATCCGAAAAAATTTGACCCTGAACTTACGGAAATTACGCAGAACACTTTCGACAGACAATTAAATCAGCCTTGGGGACACGCTCAGGTTTTTGGTATGGGTTACGGTCAGGGCTGGCTGACAAAAACCGCGCTGATTTTTGATGAAATGGATGACGCGGGAATTTTACTCACTAATCTCGCGAAATATTCCTATGACAAAAATATGAATTATGTTGATAAATCACGTGGAATTGACTGGAGAAATTTTCAATGGATAATTCCTGAAGGAACTGCAATCAGGGCTGATGGAAGTTGGTATAGAATTAGTGATCTTGGAAATGGCGCGAACCAGGGAATAGCTTTGCATGCTCTTGAACTTTGTGCCGGAATAGACGACACGAATCCAAACGATTTAAAAATTATTCCACGAGTTCCAGCACCGCTTTCGGGATTAGACATTTCAGATTTTCCGGTTTTAATTCCGAATTCACGGACGAACACGGACGAGCACGGACGAGCACGGACAGGAATTAATCCCCCTTTGAAGGCGGAGACCGGCGAATGCTGGTGGGTGGCCGACAGGCCGGGGGATTTTACTTTAACCCGTGCCAAAATAAATTATTCCTACAAATTAAAACCATTAAGCTTTAATTTGAGCAGCGATAAGATATTGCCGACACTTTCTGTTCGTCTTGGTCCGTTCACAAAATCTGAATCAGAAAAACAATTGAGAAGAATAAAAGTTCCCAAAGGTGCCAAAACAAGAATTGACAAATCCGGGCATTATAAAAAGAAAGATGCTTACTGGATTTGGGTTGAAGGAATGAAAAACACAAAATCATTAAAACTTTAACCACATAAGAGACATAAGAAAACATAAGTTTTTAAATTATATTAATAAATAAATTATGTATTATTATTTTGACTCTAATTATTTTGACAAAAAAATTGCAATAAAATCGTCCTGCAATAAAATCGTCCTGCAATAAAATCGTCCTGCAATAAAATCGTACTGCAATAAAATCGTACTGCAATAAAATCGTACTGCAAAAAATCGTACTGCAAAAAATATGAAAACTAAACTAACTATCCTTATCGCATTAATTACTTTTCACTGTCTGGCAGCTGAGACTGTCGATACTTCAAAACTTTATGGTGCCGGTGCAAGTCTTACCGGCGAAAAAATTAAGTGCAGAACTATGCCGTTTTTCCTCTGGCCGCATAATCAAAAACAAATTGATATTAATACTTCTGCTGACACTATTCATTTTCTCGGAATGGTTAATTATGGCTGGGATAGTGGTGTAGGGCATTGGGGACATCATCTTGAAACAATGACCAATCGAACTGACCGTGTTTATATCGGTGCGAAACTTGGAGAGTTGAAAATAAATTATGAAGACAAGACCAGCGATATTATTCCTTTAGTTTTCGGCACAACGATCTGGTCATTTGACATGTGGGCCCGTGAAGCTCACCCTTTATTTTCTATTCCGGTAACAGAACCTTTTGCTTCGCGACCCGATTACGCGGCTGTATTTGAAAAATGTATAAAACTTAAAGAAAATAAAGGCGTTCCACATGAATTAGATGCCCGTCGCCATTTTTTTCTTTCCGTTAAACCGCAAGACAAAAAAATATCTTCTATCACTGTGATCAGCAATCCAAACTTTCTCGGTGAGCCAAGCCTTACAGGTATAACTTTAGATAATCCGGCTTTAACAAATAATTTTGTTGCATTTGGGAAAAGTTCTGTTGATAAAAACGATTTGAAATACACAATTAAATCGGATGTAATAGGGGACTGGCAACCTGCTCTTTCCAATCTTGCTGCAAAACTTTATACTTATGAATCCGATCTTCCTGAAAGTGTAAAAGTGATAGATTACCCTAAAAATATCAAAGCCGCAAAACTACTTTTTAAATCTGAAGAATCTAAAAATATTGCTGATATGCTCTCTTGTATTTGGATTGGAAATATGACAGCAATGGAAAAAAAATTCAATCCGGATACCGGCTTCTTTCACGAGTCGGGAACTAACGCTCCACATTATGGCGCTTATTCGGGAATAGGAACCTGGGCGGCTTGCGGTGTGTATCATAATCAGGCGTTTCCGCGTTGCTCCGATCATTATGCTTCACTTGTTCTGCGCTGCGTTGAAAACCCAAAAAGACTGACAACTTATGTTGATGTTTGCGATAAATGGGTTTATTTTTATCGCGACAATCATGATCCGAAACAAGGTCCCCCAAACGCAGGTTTAATTATTGAAAGATATCCAACTAATTTGCCGCATTGGGGTTTTGTGTTGAATGGGCCGCTTGCTGCTGCAGGTGATATTAGCGATATTCACGGTGCCGAAGAAACTGACGGGCACGGTTCAACTATAGTTGGCCGCTGGCTTGCATGGCGGCATCGCGGTGCACCAACGGATGAATGGATGACAAAACCGCGCTCAAATGTTTATGGAAAAAGTCGTTGGGACACTACAAAAGATACTGCCGAATTTCTCTGCTGGCTTATGGATTATACTGAACGCGATGTTGTCTGGTGCGAAGGTGAAACTACAGGATGGGGTGCAGGAGGTTTGCTTTATCCTAAAGATATGGCGACTCAAACTAACCGCGCGAAAATTGTTGAAAATTTTAAAAAAGCTAATATGTATGAACCTTATCCCTCATATGTTTGTCTGACAGCTTTAAAATGCGCGGCGGAAATGGCGGATGCAATGAAAAACCCTGAACTCGCTGAACGCTGGAAAAAATATGCTAAAAGAATTCGAAACGGTATGCTTGCAGAACTAACAACAAATTGGAATGGAAAGACTGTTTGGAGAAGGAGTCCGCATTCTGTTTATCCAAGTTTTCAAGATACACTTGTTCAGGCATGGTTTTCAATATATTTTGACGGACTTGACCCGAATAAATTCGACCCTGAACTTACGGAAATAACGAGAAATACTCTCGAACGTCAGCTCGATATGCCGGCGAAACACGCACAAGTTTTAGCAATAGGATATGGGCAGGGCTGGCTGACAAAAGCAGCTTTAATTCTTGATGAAATGGATGATGCAGGCCCCTTGCTTTACAATATGGCAAAATATAATTATGATAAAAATATGAATTTTGAAAATCCTAAACTCGAGATTGACTGGAAAAAATTTCAATGGATCCTTGCGGAAGGCGTTAATATTTTACCAAATGGTGCCTGGCACAGAATCAGCGATCTTGGCAATGGCGCGAATCAGGGGATAGCAATGCACGCCCTTGAACTTTGCGCGGGAATAGACGATGCGAATCCAAACGATTTAAAAATTATTCCACGAGTTCCAGCACCGCTTTCAGGATTAGACATTTCAGACTTCCCGGTTTTAATTCCGAATTCACGGACGAACACGGACGAGCACGGACGAACACGGACAGGAATTAGTCCCCCTTTGAAGGGTGTGGCCGACAGGCCGGAGGATGTTACTTTGACCCGCGCCAACGTAAATTATTCCTACAAATTAAAACCATTAAGTTTTAAATTAACAAGCGACAAGGTTTTACCTACACTATCT
>JAUVKG010000140.1 GCA_030596365.1 Chlamydiota bacterium
ATTTTTGTATTAACTATTAACTATTAACTATTAACTATTAACTATTAACTATTAACTATTAACTATTAACTATTAACTATTAACTATTAACTATTAACTATTAACTTTATGAACCGCGTTATTATTATTATTCTCGACTCCCTCGGAATTGGAAACGCTCCCGATGCTGAAAAATTCGGCGATTCCGGTACCAATACTTTAGTTAATATGAGTCGCGCTGTTGGCGGATTGGCAATTCCAAACCTGCAGTCGATCGGCATTGGAAACATCCTGCCAAACGAAATAATCGGATGCCCGGCTATTGAAACACCTATAGGTTCTTACGGACGACTAATCGAACTCAGCAACGGCAAAGACACGACTATCGGTCATTGGGAAATGATAGGAATTGTTACGAAAAACCCGTTTCCTACTTTCCCGGATGGCTTTCCTCCCGATTTTATGAGAAAATGGGAAAAAGAAGTTGGTGTTGACGGGTGGCTATACAATAAACCTGCAAGCGGTACTGTTATTATTGAACAGCTCGGTGAAGAACACATTAAGACAGGTTTTCCGATTGTTTACACATCCGCCGACAGTGTTTTCCAAATTGCCGCTCACGAAGATCATTTCGGACTTGACCGCCTATATGAAATATGTGCTAAAACGCGAAAAATGCTTGACCCGATAAATGTAGGAAGAGTCATTGCAAGGCCTTTTATCGGCGAATCTTCAAAAACTTTTACCAGAACAGCAAACAGACATGATTACAGTCTAAAAACCCCGGAACCAAATGCGTTAACCGTAATTCGCGATTCCGGAAATCCGGTATTCGCTATCGGTAAAATTTTTGATATCTTTGCCGGAAGCGGAATCACAAAAACCACACGAACAAAATCCAATAAAGAAGGCATGGATATCCTTACCGCTGAGCTTGATAATTTTTCTGAAGGGCTCATATTCATTAACCTTGTTGAAATGGATATGCTTTATGGTCATCGGCGCGATCCTGCAGGTTACGCAAACTGTCTCCACGAATTTGATGTTCAGTTAAAACCTTTTATGGATAAAATGAAACCCGATGATCTCCTGTTAATTTCCGCGGATCACGGACTTGATCCAACATATAAAGGGACTGACCACACGCGTGAAATGGTACCTATTATCGCATATTCGCCATCATTAAAAGGAAATAATCTGGGAACGATAGACGGCTTCACATGCATCGGTGCAACGGCATGCAAAGCGCTCAACGCTCCAAAACCACCACATGGTGAAACATTAAAATTGCAGAATTGAATAATTGCGGAATTGGATAATTGAAGTTTTGTCCAATGTGTCCAATTAACTATTAACTATTAACTATTAACTATTAACTACTACCATGAATCCTGTAGAATTTATAATGGAAAAGCGCGATAAAAAAACGCATTCTAAAGAAGATATGCACTCTTTTTTTAACGCTTACACAAACGATGAAATTCCTGATTACCAGGTCGCGACATGGCTAATGGCAGCTTTTTTAAACGGTTTAAACACCGATGAAAAAATTTGCCTGACAGAAGCTGTTATTAACAGCGGTGATAGATTTAATCTAAAACACATAAATAAACCTAAAGTCGATAAACATTCAACAGGAGGCGTTGGTGATAAAACAAGCATCGTCCTTCTTCCCCTGCTTGCATCTCTGGATGTTTGCGTTCCAATGATGAGCGGCAGAGGACTTGGCCACACCGGTGGAACGCTAGACAAACTTGAATCAATTCCCGGTATAACGGTTCAACTTCCAAAAGAAGAATACATTAGAATAATGGAAGAACACGGTGCGGTATTTATGGCGCAAACGACTGCTATCACTCCTCTCGACAAAAAGCTTTACTCGCTGCGCGACGTTACCGCAACAGTCGAATCTATTCCTCTGATTACCGCAAGTATTATTGGTAAAAAAATGACGGAAGATCTGGATGCGCTTATTCTTGACGTCAAATTCGGCAATGGAGCATTTATGAAAACTTTTGACGCCGCTCGAAATCTCGCGCAAAGTCTTGTTGATACCTCTAAAGGTCTCGGAGTAAAAACTACCGCGCTGATAACCGATATGAACGAACCTCTGGGTGAATATATAGGCAATTCGGTAGAAATTATAGAATCAATAAATATGCTTCAGGGTCAAAATGTTGAATCGAGATTTTATGATGTTACAATGGCGCTTGCGAAACGAATGTGTCATTCAGCGTTTCCCAAAGCAGAAAAAAACTGGCGGAAAATTCTTGAAGAAAAACTTTCAAACGGTGACGCTTATGAAAAATTCCTGAAAATTATTAACGCTCAGGGAGTAAAAACCGAAACTGTTGGAAATTTGCGGGATTCCCTTCCAATTGCTGAAAAACGTGTGCAAATTAAAGCTGTTCAAAGCGGATTCATTTCCGCTATTGATTCTTACAGAATCGGGCGGCTAATGGTTGAATTAAAAGCCGGAAGAATGAAAATAACGGATGCAATTGATTTTGGTATTGGTCTTCAGATTTTCAGACACATTGGTGATGAAATTAAAGCAGACGAAGTTATTGCCGAACTTATTGTTCATTCTGAGTTAGAAACAGATGCTTTCGCGCGTTGCTTCACAATTCAAGATCAGCCAGTGAAAAAAACTGAAGTAATAAGAGAAGTGATTAGACGGTAGTTGGTAGTTGGTAGTTGGTAGTTGGTAGTTGGTAGTTGGTAGTTGGTAGTTGGTAGTTGGTAGTTGGTAGTTGGTAGTTGGTAGTTGGTAGAGAAAAACGCAGTGGAGAATTTATTCGCAACAAGTTTTAGCACTAAACACCATGAATATATCCAACGAACGAAAATTAGCTTCTTATATCAAAAAGTTAGGTGAAAGTGCTTCATCTGATGTTTTTCAAGAACTCTCTGGTTTTTGTCGTTCTGAATCACCATTGTTAAGGCGATTGGCCGCTTCGGCGATTGGTAAACTTGCGGGGATTGTTGACTCCACGGCGTCAGTTGACTTGTTACGCCCATTACTATCCGATACACATCCACAAGTTAGACAATACAGCGCAAAAGCACTTAGCGCATTTGGTGTTGCTGCAGCTTGCGTACTTGAAGACATGAGAGATATTTATAAAAATCCTGATGAGAAAGATTATGTTAAACGTTCTATAGCTGCTTCAGGTAAGCTTATTAATGAGGCCGTAGAAATTGCTGAACAAAAGAAAGAGCATAAATGTTCCCGATGTTCAGTAATTGTGAGTAGTGATGAATATGCAAGGTCTAAAAAAACTTTCCAACGAATTTATTGCGATAAATGTTTTGATGAAGTTTATCTAAAAAGAAGAAATTTTGATACCAATGTAGAACTCAATAAAAAAATCCGCGCAAATGACGGCAATTTTGTACAATCACTCGGAGAGCAAAAAATAGCCGATTGGTTAACAAATCACAATATTTTATATCGATACGATCAACGATATCGCATAATCAGTAATTTTGCCGTTCGACCGGATTTTTACCTCCCGGAATTTGATATTTATATTGAATATTGGGGAATGGACACACCGGATTATAAAATAGGCATGTTGAAGAAATTAAAACTTTATCAGCAGGAGGGAAAGAAACTTTTATCATTATATCCAAAAGACAAAAATAATCTCGACTCAATAATGAAACAAAAACTTTCTAAATATATTCGACTAAGCTAATGTGGCATCTAAAAACGCAGTGGAGAATTTATTCATAACAAGTTTTGGCTAAATATATGAGTGTAAGAAACCTACATAAAAATATAAACCTAAATCCACAAAAAGAAAAAGCCCCGTAAACGCTTTGTTTACAGGGCTTAAAAGATGGTGCCGAGAGACAGAATTGAACTGTCGACACGCGGATTTTCAGTCCGCTGCTCTACCAACTGAGCTATCTCGGCGACCAAAATAGGTTTTCAATATTTTTAGCGTAATAATTATACAAATTCCGCATTTAAAAGTCAATAAGTAAAAATACTAAACAATATTATCAAAACAATTCCGTCATAATAAATAACTCTTAAAACATGTTATATAATAACTATATCCGGAGAAGCATTATGAAAATTTTAACATTATTATTTTTAACCATTTTTTCATTCAACATTTTTGCCGATACAGAAATTGAACTTGTTACCGGCTCAAGATTTAAAGGTGAAATCAAAAAAATAACTTCACGTTATGTCATTGTAGATACGAAAATCGGAGAATTGAAATTAACAAAACAAATGCTTTCTCCAGCATGCCGTTCATCACTAAAAGGCTTCGTAAAACAAGACGAATCCAAAGAAGAAATTGATGCGGATGTAAAAGTAAGTTATAAGCAAAAGACTTTATCAAAAGAAAAAGAATCATTCCGGCGAGGCGCCAAACGTGTTTTTAAACAAAAAGCCGGAATACTGACAATAAAATTTGATGCGTTACCGGGTGGAAAAAGTTATTCCGGCCGGATAGAATACGTTTTTACTGCCGAAAACCGCGGTAAGAAAAGAGGAAAAGTTTATATTTTAGATCATGGCATTAAAACATTTGAAATTGAGGCTAATCAAAGAAATCCTGAAGTGATTATTCAATCAAAACCTGTTTCTCATGTTGAAGCAAGTCATACAGGCGATAAACTCGGGGAAAGCGGTGGCGAATTGAAAGGTTATCGTGTAAAAGTATACCTCGAAGGTTCTCTAATACACGAAGAGGAAAAATGACGTTTCTATTTATTATTAATCATTTATCATTTATTATTTATTAACCGACTTTTGACCCCCGCCTGTGGCGGGGCAAGCTTTGACCTTGGACTTCTAAAATCTTATATCGGTGTTCCTTGTTCTTAAATCAAATTGAATATCGAACACCGATTAACGATATAGGATTTAAGATTTAAGTTAAAAGTTAAGAATTCATAATCAATATTTAATTCTCCTCATCCCTCCAATTCCGGGAGGAATTTTCGTGCCTGATCGATGTCTTTGTCTCCCCTGCCGGAAATATTAATAATTACAATTTTATCTTTTCCCCATGATGCTCCGTTTTTAATTACCTCAGCAACAGCGTGAGCACTTTCAAGCGCGGGAATTATTCCTTCAAGCTGACTCAATAATTTAAAAGCATGAAGTGTTTCATCATCTGTAGCGTAAGTATATTCAACATCTTTATTATCGTAAAATAATGAATGCTGCGGACCAACGCCTGCGTAATCAAGCCCGGCGGAAACGGAATGTGTCAGATTTATCTGTCCGGCATCATCTTGCAGCAGGTAACTTTTCGCGCCCTGAAAAACGCCGATTCTTCCTGTAGCAAATCTTGCTGCGTGTTTTCCGGTTTCTATTCCGAGACCACCTGCTTCAACACCGATTTTTCTTATTTCTTTGTTGTCCATAAAGTCATAAAACAACCCGATAGAGTTAGATCCTCCGCCAACGCAAGCGACAAGAATATCCGGAAGTTTGCCTTCTTTTTCAATAATCTGTTTTTTTGTTTCGCGACCGATTACGCGTTGAAATTCACGAACTAAAACAGGATAAGGATGTGGTCCTCCAACAGTTCCAAGAATGTAATGTGTATTGCGGACATTTGTGACCCAGTCTCTCAATGCCTCACTCATTGCATCTTTTAGAGTTTTAGAACCTGAAGTGACAGGTATTACCTTCGCTCCAAGAAGTCTCATGCGAAAAACATTTATTGCCTGACGTTCCATATCTTCTTCGCCCATGTAAACCACGCACTCCAAACCTGCAAGCGCCGCAACAGTAGCAGTTGCAACTCCGTGTTGACCGGCGCCTGTTTCAGCAATGATCCTTTTTTTGCCCATTTTTTTTGCGAGCAGGATCTGACCGACTGTATTATTAATTTTATGCGCGCCGGTATGAGCCAGGTCTTCGCGTTTCAGATAGATTTTCGGACCGTCGATGTGTTTGGTCAAACGTTCAGCAAAATAAAGTGCGGTTGGTCTGCCAATATAATCTACGTAATATTTATTGAGTTCTTTTTGAAATTCGGGAGTATGAAAGTAACGATTAAAAACATCTTCCACCTCATTAAGAGCGACCATTAGAGTTTCGGGTACAAATTGTCCACCGAACTGTCCGAAGTGACCGTTTTCTAGTTCGTGTTTTGAATTATTCATAGGTATAAAATAAAATTAATAAAGATATAATTAGTTTAAATATTTTGTTGTGAAAATGCGAGAAGCATAAGGCCAAACCATATTAACGGAGAAATAATCCAGAAAAATGTTTTTCCTTTATTACCTCTGTAACCTGTTAAAAGATATATAAACAACACTATAGGTACAAATAAAGATAATATACCCCAAACTATACTGTTTTTAAACGCATCTATCAGAACAATAATATTGCATACCGCAGACACTATAACAAGTGTAAAAAATACAAAAAATAAAAAATAGTTTGAAATTCTCATCGCTTTAGAACCATTGCTGCTCGGGAGAAAACTAAATTTTTTATTCAGCTTCTCTAATTCTCTTTGCACTTGGGGGACTACAGTTTGATGTACTTCTCCAATCGTGCTAAGTGTTTTTTTAACAGTTTCCATGTTTTTAGACGCTTCGGCAATATTACGCTCTATCTTGTTCAGGTCTTTAAACCACAAACCGGTTTCAACACGAAGCACTCGATTTGTTGAGACGCCATACTCACCTTTTTTATCTTTAGATGTTATGGTCATTATAGCTCCTTCCGCAGTTGCATATCCTTCATCAACATCTCCGTTATCGAAGTATATTAAATCCGCAAATGTAAGATTAGCGATTAAAAATAAAATTGCTCCGAAAATTATTATTGCTGTTTTCATAATTTCAATTATAAATTTGATTTAAAAAATAGACAAATTGAATTCATCCCGCAATTATTACAATCAGGCTTACGTGCATTGCAAACTTTTCTTCCATGAGTAATCAATCTATGACTAAAATCCGTCCAATCAGATTGAGGAATAATTTTCATTAAATCGCGTTCAATTTTAACGGGGTCTGTTTCTTTGGTTAAGCCAATTCTTCCGCTCAGTCTTTTTACGTGAGTATCAACCGCTATACCGTCATTCTTACCGTAAGCCGTGCCAAGAATAATATTAGCTGTTTTTCTCGCTACACCCGAAAGAGAAACCAGGTTTTCCATTGTATCCGGAACGACTCCATTAAAATCTTCAGATATTTTTTTTGCCGCATTGATAATATTTTTCGCTTT
>JAUVKG010000244.1 GCA_030596365.1 Chlamydiota bacterium
CCCCTCACATTTTTTTTTATCATCTGTTCAACAAAGTCCTTAAAATCCGGAGCTATTTTAAAAGTTCCTTTACCATGAATTTTAACATAAGCAGTATGCTCTGTTTCAGCCACTTCGATAAAGTCATTTGAACTTGTATTATTTTCGATCATAGAATCAACTCAGAACTTAGAATTTCGATTTAAAAATTAATATTCCTAATATTTATTATACCAGAGTAGCTATTTGTTGTAAAGGGTTCTATTTATTATTTAATGATTTTGTGCTACTTTACATTACTTCCATAACTTCAAGTACACTTTCATATCTTCCGAAAGGCGGGAAAAGATAGATTCCACAAACGCGCTGCAGTTTTACAACTTGTTTTAACATTCTTTGCGCAATTTTAATCCCCACTTTCTGCTGTTGTGTTTTTGTATCAGCTGAATGCATTTCACTCATAATTTCATTTGGAATCTGCATTCCAGGAACCTCGTTATGAAGAAATTCAGCGTTGCGCAAACTTGCAAGGGGAAGTATTCCGACAAAAATTGGAATATGAGAATGTTGTTCAGTCATTTTCAAAAATCTGTCAAGTAATTCAGGAAGGTAAACAGGCTGACTGAAAAAGAAATTTGCGCCCGCATTTATTTTAGCTTCAAATCGTCTGACTTCTTCCTTAATATCCACCGCACCGGGATTACAACCGGCGCCGATAACAAATTTAGTTTGGCATTTCAAGTCAGCGCCTGCAAGGCCCCGACCACCATTTAACCGTGAAACTAAATTAATAAGTCCAATTGAATCAACATCAAAAACCGGGGAAGCGGATTGTACGTTTCCGACTTTAGGAGGATCACCTGTAATTAGCATGAGATTATCCAGTCCCAGCGCGCTTGAGCCAAGCAAATCCATCTGCATACCAAGCAAATTTCTATCGCGGCAGCAATAATGAACTATTGTTTCCATCCCGGTTGCATCCTTAACAAGTTTCGCGGTTGCAATAGGACTCATTCTTGGAACAGCACGCGGACCGTCCGGAATATTAACGAAATCGACCCCGCCTTTTTTCAATAATTTAACACCTTCAATAACCTTTGAAGGATCAGTTCCCATTGGCGGACTAAGTTCAACGCTTACGAATTTTCTTTTTTGATTTTTTTCAGCAAGTAATTTGCCCATCAGGCTTCTTTTTTCCAAAGGCACCGGTTCAATAATATCAATTCTTTCTTTTGTAAATATTTGTGAACGCTGTTCAGCTACCACACCTTTTAAAAATCTGAAAGTTTCTGATATAGTTTCGGGATTAGTACCACAACAACCACCGATAATTTTCGCACCGGCTTGTGCGTATCTGCGGGCATATTCGGCAACATATTCCGGCGAAGTGCCAAGGGTAAACATTCTCCCCTCGTGCATTTCGGAAACATTTGCATTTGCATACACACTTACAGGTTTATCAGTTGCAGATGACATTCTTTCAACAATCGCAAGTAATGCTGCCGGACCGGCGCCACAATTAGTGCCAATCACATCTGCTCCGCAGTCATCAAGTAGTTGAGCAACTTTTTCCGGAGTAATACCTTTGGATTTGTATTTAGATGATTTTCCGGTATCAAAGGTAAATTGGGCAATCACAGGCAAAGAAACAGCTTTTTTAACGGACTCAACGGCTAAAATCAGCTCATCCATTGAATAAAAAGTTTCAAGAACAATAACATCAACACCGCCTTTAGCGAGAAATTGCGCCTGAAGTGTAAATGCTGCTGCTGCTTCATCGCGACTATTTTGAATTTCATTTTCGAGGATAAGACCTGTGGGTCCGATACTTCCGGCGACATAAATTTTTCTATTGCATTTGGCCGCAGCTTTTATGGCTATTTCAGCGCCTTTAAGATTAATTTCTTCAGTTTTATCAGCAAGGCCATATTTCAGAAGGCTTATAGAATTAGCGCGGAAAGTATTTGTTTCAATCAGGTCGGAGCCGGCATTAATATAATCACTATGAATTTCCTCAATAACATTCGGCTGCAAAAGATTTAGTTCTTCATAACAACGATTAATAAAAATGCCACGCGAATAAAGCACTGTGCCCATAGCGCCATCGCCAAGAATAATACCGGAATTGAGTTTATCAAAAAAGTTTATCACAATAAGAAAAGTTAAAAATCATTGTATTCTTGCAACAATCCACATATGAAATTTGCATAAATACAATAATTAATTATTAAATTCAATATCTAAATTTCACAAATATGGTTGCAGAGGTTGCTTAGGTGATTTTTGCAGTAAATGGCACGCTTATTGCCATTAATTAAATGCAGTACAGAGTGAAGATGGATAAAATAATTGTGGCCCTCCTCAATTCCATCTTCACTTTTTTTTTATATTTCCATCATTATATCCCAATAATAATTTCAGAATAATTTTTACGAACATTTGCTATAGCCGCATGAAAAGCATTTGTTACAGTTTTCTTCAAAATACAATGATCTCTCTCCACATTGAGGACAAATCATAAATTGCGAATTAAGATTTTTACTAACATTAATCTTTTCAGGTTCCATACCAACACTTTCAGTGCTTCCCATTGGTTCCGAAGCATTAACGGGCACATTCAACGGTACTGCATTAGTTTTTTTTGATTTTTTGGGTTCCATGAAGCCGATATTAATAAGATGCTGCTCAATCACATCACCGATTTCAGCAACGAGTGAAGGAATATATCTTCCATTTCTAAAATATCCTCCATTAGGATCAAAAATTGATTTTAGTTCTTCAACAAGAAAAGAGGGATCACTGCTTCTTCTAAACACAGCTGAAATCAAGCGTGTCATAGCAACTATCCAGCTAAAATGCTGTAAGTTTTTACTATTAATAAATATTTCAAAAGGTCGTCTGACATCACCCTCACAAATATCATTGATTGTGATATAAAGCGCTTGTTTGCTCAAAGGGGTTTTAATTTTGTAAGTAGTTCCCTGAAGATAAATAGGTCTGCGGGGCACAGTGTTAAGTTCATCACTTGTTGAAAGCATTTCATCATCCATTTTCACTTTTTCTTTTTTATCTTCATCGCGCTGAAGAATTCCTGTAATATTTTCATTGGGTCGAAAAGTAGTGCATCCTTTTGCTCCCTGTTCGTAAGCGTAAAGATAAATATCCTTAAAATCATCAAAAGGAAAGTCGTTTGGAATATTTATTGTTTTTGAAATAGAACTATCAACATATTTTTGAAGATGCGCCTGCATATTAATATGCTCTTTCGGAACAATTTGATCTGTGGTTATAAAATATTCCGGTAGTTCAGTATCTTCAGAATAAATTTCAGCAAATAATTTGTAAGCATAATCGCCAACCTTGCGTTCTTCATATTCATCATCATTAGCTGTACGAAACCGTCTTGTAAACGAAAGGACGAATATCGGTTCCAAGCCGCTTGAGACGTTTCCGGCGAGAAGTGAGATTGTCCCCGTAGGCGCAATAGAGACCAAGTGAGAATTTCTTATACCGCATTCTTTAATTCGTTTACGTATTGCTTCCGGCAAGGTTTTAATAAATTCACCTTCAAGATAACGTTCACGATCGAGGAGGGGAAATTCTCCTTTTTCAACAGCAAGGTCGATTGACGCATCGTAAGCTGCATCACGAATAGACTCCATAATTTTGCCTGCAAGATCGAGAGATTCTTCCGAACCATATTTCACTTTCATCATTGCGAATAAATCAGCGAGTCCAGTAATCCCAAGCCCCATTCTCCGTTTACTTGCAGCTTCCTCTGCCTGTTTTTTAAGTGGAAAATTAGAAATTTCAATTACATTATCAAGCAGTCTAACAATTGTTGGAATTACTTCCATCAAAGATTTGTAATCAATTTCAGCATTATCTCTAAATGGGTTCTTTACAAATTTCGTAAGATTAATTGAACCGAGGAGACAAGCGCCGTAAGGAGGAAGTGGCTGTTCACCGCAAGGATTTGTAGCGCGAATATCTTCGCAGTACCACATATTATTCATTTTGTTTATGTGGTCGATAAGAATAAATCCTGGTTCCGCGTAATCATAAGTTGATTTCATTATTTTGTCGAAAAGATCGCGTGCGCGAACAGTTTTGAAAACTTTGTCATCAAATTTTAAATCCCAGTTTTGATCTTCTTTTACCGCTTCCATAAATGAGTCTGGAACAGCAACAGACAAATTGAACATCTGAAGCGCGTCCTTTCCTCGTTTAGCTTCAATAAATTGTTCGATATCAGGATGCGAAATCGATAATACACCCATCTGAGCTCCTCGGCGATGTCCCGCGCTCATAACTGTTTTACACGTTGCATCAAAAACGTGCATAAAACTTAATGGACCCGAAGCTGCCGATTCAACTCCACGGATATATTCTCCTGAAGGTCGAATTGTAGAAAAGTTAAAACCAACTCCGCCGCCTTGTTTTTGAGTTAATGCGGCTTCGGTCACAGCATTAAATATCCCCTCCATTGAATCTTTAATAGTGTTCATCACGTAACAATTAAACATTGTTACTTTCTTGCGGGTGGTTCCGGCGTTGGCAAGAATCCTTCCTGCAGGTATAAATTTATAATCATTTAATATTGAGAAGAATTTGTCTTCCCAGTAACGATGATCTTTCTCAGGCATTGCTACTGCGTATGCGACCCTTCTCCAAGTATCTTCAATTGTTTGATCTATAGGAGTGTCGTCTTCATTTTTATACCTGTATTTTTTGTCCCAAATTTCTTTACCAATGTCTGCAAACATTTTTTATTGCCTGTTATTTATTAGGTTAATTAAGTTATTATAAAGCTGAATTAAAATTATAATAAAGCTAAAGAATGATGTCAAGTGGCTGGTACTCAAAAAGCACAATATCTTGTTGTTCAAAAGCTGAAAGCACACTTAATATTGACTATAGAATTAAAGGTAATACTTGCCCCGCCACAGGCGGGGTGTCAGGTGTCAGGTGTCAGGTGTCAGGTGTCAGGTGTCAGGTGTCAGGTGTCAGGTGTCAGGTGTCAGGTGTCAGG
>JAUVKG010000139.1 GCA_030596365.1 Chlamydiota bacterium
GATTGAAATGGTAGCACGAATTTTCTGAAAACTTCTACCACAAATAGCTTAACCACGAATGAACACTAATGGACACGAATAAATATTATAAAAACTGTTAAATTTTCTTAAAATAAAATTAGTATCTAAAGAAATTTCCACTATGTCTGCCAAAAAAAGAAAGGCTACTCTGCCAAGAATTAGAATTCCTGCTAAAGCGTCGATTGACCGGACTCATGATTTATTAAAATCCTTAAACCTTCATACTGTCTGTCAGGAAGCAGATTGCCCTAACAGGTGGGAATGCTTTAGTGATAATACAGCTACTTTTCTAATCCTTGGCGACATATGTACACGCAACTGTAAATTTTGCGGAGTGACTACAGGAACTCCACTACCAGCCGATCCCGATGAACCTGAAAGAGTGGCTGAAGCTGTTGTAAAACTCGGCTTAAAATACGTTGTTATTACAACTGTTACACGGGACGACTTACCTGATGGCGGCGCTGAACAATTTGTAAAAATCATTCGTGCGATCAGGAAAAAAATACCTGACGCGGGGATTGAAGTTCTTACATCCGTTTTTGATGGAAATATTGATGCTTTGGAAAAAGTTCTCTCCGAAAAGCCTTCTGTTTTTAATCATAATGTGGAAACAGTTGAAAGGCTTACACCAAAATTGCGCAGTAAAGCTTCTTATTTAAGATCTCTTGCCGTGCTTGACCACGCCGCAAAATTTTCACCCGATATACCAACCAAAAGCGGATTAATGGTTGGTGTTGGTGAAACCGAAGATGAAGTAAAAAAAACTTTGGAAGATTTAAGAAAAGTAAATTGTAAAATAATTACTATCGGACAATATCTCGCACCGTCTGAAAATCATTACCAGGTTCAGGAATTTGTTGATGAAAAAACTTTTGAACTTTATAAAAACATGGCCGGAAAACTTGGATTTTCAGCTGTCGCTTCGGGAGCGCTTGTACGCAGTTCGTATCACGCGTCACAGTGTTATGAAAAGGCTATGGAAAGACAGACGACTAACATGGACAAACACGGACGAACACGGACTGACACCGACAAACTCAATGAATGATAGACAAGACAAATTAATATCAAAACATGGCGGTTATCGGAAACTGAAAAGTTTTCAGATAGCTCAGCTTGTTTATGATGTAACGGTTCGATTTTGTGATTTGTATATCGATAAACGTAGCAGGACACACGACCAAATGGTGCAGGCCGCACGGTCAGGTGTTCAAAATATTACTGAGGGAAGTCAGGCATCAAGCACTTCTAAGAAATTTGAGTTAAAACTGACCAATGTTGCAAGAGCAAGTCTTGAAGAACTCCGCTTGGATTATGAAGATTTTCTGCGGCAACGTAATCTGCCGCTTTTAGCGCCGGAGCATCCGGTTTTAATGAGATTCAAAAAAGCTCAATGCAACACATTGGAAGGAGTACAAATATGGGTGGCTGAGGAAAAGAAAATACAAAGCAAAGATAAAACTAAGACTAACACGGACACACACAGACAATCACAGACTAACACAGATATGTCCGTGTCGGTCAGTGAAAGTCCGTGTCAGTCTGTGCCATCTTCAACACCATTATCTTCTGCAACACTTGTCGCTAATGCCGCTCTTTCGCTATTAAATTTATCCTGTTATTTTCTTGATCGGCAAATTGAACGTCTGGCTAATGATTTTGAACAGAATGGCGGATTTACAGAAAGGCTATATAAAACGCGTATGCAAAAAAGAAATTATAATAATCAAAATAAATAAAACTTTTTAAATTAATTATGTCTGAAATTAACGAAACAGAAGAAAAACGTGTCGCCGTTATGTTTGTCGGCGGACTTGATGATTGCAAATACACAATAAAAATTCTTGATGACCTCGGTTTTCCATGCGCACTTGATATCGCGGAAAAAATGGGACCACAGTATGCAAACAGAGGTTATTATATTGTTACTATGCCGGAAGATAATGCCGAAAAAGCGAAAAAGCTTATGGAAAAAATGATTCGTGAAGATCTGGATATTAACAGTTCACCGGAAAATATTGATGATAAATGCCCTGCATGCGGCGCTGAATTATCTGTTGATCATACCGAATGCCCTGACTGCGGTTTAAACTTTGGATAAAATTTATGAAAGCGACAAAAATCATACAGATTATTTTGGCAATAATTATTTTAATAGTTTTGGCTTCAAAACTTCAGAAATCACACGCAATAACTATTGGAAAATCTCCGGTTGAAAAATATCAGGATAACAAATATCTAGTCTTTGAAATGACTAATGTTTCCGACCTTGAATCCGCGGTAAAAAAATTAATCAAAATTCTCGGACCTAATAATGATTCAAAACGAATGTACGGCTTTTCCATTAATTGTATTCCCCTGCTGACACGCTCTGTTTCCAATCTTCAAAAGAAAATTAACGATGGCTTCGATTTAGCAGAAAAATATAACGTGCCGGTTATGTTTCATGTCGACCCTATGTACGGTTTTGGTGCGAGTATTAAAGTTCCAAAAGAAGAAGCCGCTAAAACTGAATATTGGAAGCATCCTGAAATGTGCGAATGGGTGAATTTTCCGACAAACGGACAAACGCACGGTAAAGTACCCCGCTCATGGATTAACTGGGGGAGCTGGATTGTCACGGCACCAGCGAATCCATGTTTTGAATCTCCGGAACTAAAATCTTTTGCAACTTCCCAGTTAAAAAACGGGATCGTAAAAATTATTTCCAAACGTTTGAAAAAATTAAAAAAACAAAATAAAGATTATCTGTTTGTAGGTTTGAATGTCGGTTGGGAAACTCATCTTATCAATAATTCAAGACGCTTAACTGAAAAACATCCGATCATTAGTAAGCAAAATACAAATATGGTGATGCAAAAATGGGAGATGGCACAATCAGGTTACGCAGCACTTCATTACAGAGGATGGAACGAAAAGAAATTAATTTCCGAAGCAAAAAAGCAAAGAATCTCAAAAGAAAAATTATTTTATAAACTCTGTGGGCAGGTTGTTCATGACTACCTTGAAATTTTGGCAAAAACAGCTTTTGAAAACGGCCTTTCCAAAGACAAAATCTACACACACACTGTTGCTGTTCAATCTGTTGACATCAAAACAATAAATACTGAGTTCCCTCCTATTTGGTCGGCGGTAAATAATTATAGCACTCCCGGTTTTACACTGTGTAATGAAAGCGGTGCGAGATACGACATAAAGAAATTAAAGAGATTAATTAAAAAAGCGGATCCGGAAAAAAATACATTTGCAGCAGTTGAAACATATCTTGCGCATCATAAAACAAAAAAAAGATTTACCGATTATATGAAGGAAGTTTTTAGAACCGATAATCCGATTATGGTGATTTACGGTGCACTTCAAAACGGCAGATACGGTATGAATCCAAAACCGGAGAACGAAACCAAGGGGATAATTAAATGGCTGAAACCGACATCGAGGCAATATGAACTGAGAGGGCAACAATAACAGCCCGCCCACGGGAAATAATTTTTAACCACATAAGAGACATAAGGAAACATAAGTTATATAATTATTTTAATTTTAATCATCTTCCTTATATGTTCTTATGTGTCTTATGTGGTTTGATTTATATTTTTTAAAATTCGTGTCAATCCGTGAAATTCGTGTCAACTTTGTTTCTTATTTCAAAATCGCTTCCGCCATCAAACCGAAATTTGAGAAAACAAACTTATGCACCCGTTCGCCATTAAACATATATTGTCGTTCAACTCTATCGGAAATTAAAGTATAAACTTCGTATGGAATAGTGTTCATCTGCTCCGCGATTTCGTTAATAGTGATTTCGTTAAATCCTTGTTTTCCGATTAAAACGACTTCATCGCCAACACTAATGCTGCTGTGAAGTCCGATATCGACTGTTGTTTGGTCCATACTTATTCTTCCCACAACGGGGAATTTATCTCCACGGATAAGAATCTGACCTTTATTGCCCAGCATGCGTAAAAATCCATCTCCATAACCGACTTCTACAGTTGCGATTTTCGTATGTTTTTTCACTATAAATGTTGAACCGTAACCAATAGACTGCCCCGGGAAAACTTCTTTTACAAATGTCACATTTGTTTTCCACATAAGCATTGGCTTAGTACGAATGCCTTTTCTAACTTTACCGTCAACGGATAGAAGTCCGCCATAAAGCAAAATGCCCGGTCGAACCATATCGAAATCTGAATGCGCGATATTCAAAAACCCGCCGCTGTTTGAAATATGTTTTAACGGAATATTAACATCTCTTTCCCGCAGGAATTTGCTTACCCGTTTAAATCTGTCAAGTTGACCTATTGAACTGCGAATATCCTCACTATCAGACCCGGCGTAATGGCTCATCAAGCCTTCGATTTCAAGGTTGCTCAATTGAGTTGC
Organism: Chlamydiota bacterium; assembly: GCA_030596365.1. Lineage (GTDB taxonomy): Bacteria > Auribacterota > UBA3054 > UBA3054 > B51-G9 > B51-G9. Next base: position 4,408 of record JAUVKG010000139.1, read on the forward strand.
TTTGTAAATATCATTAAGATTTTTTTCCGAGTTAAAGCCAATTCTTCCCATTCCTGTGTCAACTTTAATGTGGCATTTAAGTTTTTTGTGCATTTCTCGTGCCGCATCATTTAACTGCAACGCGTTTTCTAAATCTACAATTATAGGCGTGATACGATGAACACATAAAGCTTTTACATCGTCTGCAACACATGGTCCGAGAACCAAAATCCTCGCTTCCGGAACATAAGCTTTTATTTCTAAAGCCTCTCGCAATGTCGCTAATCCAAGCCACTCAATTCCAAATTCGTGTGCCGCTTTGGCCATCGGTTCAAGTCCGTGACCATAAGCATTAGCTTTTAGCGGCAGCAATATCTGACAATTATGAGAGAGATTTTCGCGAATGATGTTAATATTTTCGCGTAAGATATTAAGGTTTATTTCTACCCAGGAGTAATACATGATTTTTAGTTGGAATATTGGATTACTGGAATATTGGATTAATGAGTATAGTTACAAGGTTGCGCTACGCGCTTAAGGTCATTCTCTCCGTTCACTTAAGGTTACAAGGTGTCAGGAAATTCATCCCGATTCATCGGGATGAATTTAGTATTTACTTCATCCTTGGATATTCCGTGTTCGATATTGGATATTAATTCTGACCGTTACCCGTTTGAATTACTTGGACATTGGTTTTGGGTTATTATTTAGATCAATTAGGTCAATTAGGTCAATTTTGATGACAAATATCCATTCCCCGGAATATAGTATCGCCCTTTTATTTCTGTTCCGACTTTTATTCCGATTCTTTCACTTGTTTTAAATGACGGTAACAGAGTACCATTATCAATTATCATTAGTGGTTTTTTAAATAAAGAAATTTCATTTTGCTTATCTGTAATTCCAAGTGCAGCACATAATTTTGCCGGGCCGTTTGTCAGGTCAATATCCCTTTTAACTTTGCGCCTTTTACGCATAATTTCGATTCCGGTAACAGGTTCTATTGCTCTGATAAGTACAGCGGATGCTATCCCCTTTTTTTCCGTTACCGCATTAACGAGCCAATGATTTCCGTAGCAAAAATAAACATAAGCAGTTCCCGGCGAACCAAACATCGGACTGTTTCTTTTTGTTTTACCACATGCAGCGTGATTAGCAGGGTCATTCTCCGCGAAATATGCTTCAGTTTCAACTATTCGGCCACTGCAGCAAATTCCGTTGTGATAATGAACTAAAATTTTCCCGAGTAACTCTCGTGCAACTACATCCGGCGATCGGTCATAGAATTCTATCGGCAGGATATTTTTGTTCATGATTAAATTATAGCCATAACAAGAAATTTCTTCAAGATGATGTGGGATTAATGGATTGATGGATTAATGGAGGGATGGAGTGGTGGAGTGGTGGAGTGGTGGAGTGGTGGAGTGGTGGAGTGGTGGAGTGGTGGAGTGGTGGAGTGGTGGAGTGGTGGAGTGGTGGATATGGAGTGCAGTAATAAAGTCGCGATAGCGGCATTTACTGCGCGGACGCGAAGCGACCGAATTAATTTTTCGATTATTAGCGTTTGCGGAGGTATATCGATTGCTATGCAACCGCGCAGTAAATAAATTTTCTCTCACGAGAAAACTCTTTATTCCTGCACTCCAAAATCACCGGTTATTGACAATAACAGCCGTTTTTTTTATACTTTGTATAATAAATAACAACTATAAAATTTGTGAATTATGGAAGAATTAATTGTAAATATAGATAATCCTGCTGAACTTAATTCGGTAATCGAAAAAGCCGGTGATGATAAATTGCTGGTAATCGATTTCTGGGCATCATGGTGCGAACCATGCAAATCACTCGGTCCTGTCCTTGAGGCAGCCGCAAAAAAATTCGCGCCAAAAGTTCAAATTGTAAAGATTGATATTGAGAAAAACAAATCTCTTGCAGCACATTTCAAAATTCAAAGTGTTCCGGCAGTAAAATTTGTTCTCGGAGGTAAAATAGTCGCTGACTTTGTTGGCGCTCAACCTGCCTCTGTAGTCGAACAGTACATCTCGAAATTACTACCTGAAGCTGTTGAAGAAAGGAATGAACTTCAGAATGCATCAGAAGAATTAAAAGCCGGGAATTATAAAAAAGCTGAAGAAATATTATTGAATATACTGAATGAAGATCCTGATTCTTCTGAAGCTCATTTAGGTTTGGTAAAATGTTTTTTTATTAATAAAGATTCAGCAAAAGCACGTGAACATTTTGAAAAAATTACATCAGCAGAATTCTTAAGAGAAAAAGAAAGCTTAGAAAGTTTGATCGTTATTCTTGAAGAATGCGAAAAAAATGACGGCAAAGATGTTGTCGCGAAAAAAGCGGTGGATAATCCGGCTGATTTAGAAAATACTTTTTCCTGGGCTTGCTGCCTCGCCGTTGACGGGGATTATCCTGCTGCCTTCGAAGCTTTGCTGTCGATTATATCCCAAGACAGAAAGTTCCGTGACGACCAGCCGCGCAAGGTATTAATTTCATTATTTAATTTTCTCGGCAACAATAATCCTTTAGTAGATGAATATAGAAACCGACTAGCGAAAATATTATATTGTTAATAGGAAAAATAACGAATAATGATTAACGAATAATGATTAACGAATAACGATTAACGAATAACGATTAACGAATAACGATTAACAGATAACAATAACAAATCAAAACCAAAATCAAAATGAAACAAATATCAATATTAAGAAAAGTAAGAACAAATTATCAACCTAAATTACCACCCGTTTTCGCTAAAAACGGAATGAAAATAAGTGCTGCCACAGGTAAAAAAACTACAGCAGCTGAAAACGCAGCGCAAATTAAAAAACTTTTTAAAAATTTGTATGGCGTGCC
>JAUVKG010000248.1 GCA_030596365.1 Chlamydiota bacterium
ACCAATGATGCCTCCAGCTCTTTCGCAAGAATCATTGATATGGGAGTTGAACCTTATCTTGTTGCCTCCGCAATCAATTTGGTTGTAGCGCAGCGGCTTGCCAGACGCTTATGCAGCAGGTGTAAAGAGCCGGTAGAAATAGATTCTGAAACGTTAGATCGTGCTCAATTCATTTCATTGCCGGACACTAAACCCACTTTTTACAAACCGGTGGGTTGCAGATATTGCCGGCAAACGGGTTATTCGGGCAGGCTTGCACTGCTTGAAGTTTTGGAAGTCAGCGATGAAATAAGAAAACTTATTCTTACAAAGGCCGACACTACAAGCATAAAACGCCAAGCACTTAGTGATGGTTTAGAAACTTTAAGACAAGTTGGACTTGCGCGAGCCGCGGAAGGGATTACATCACTTGAGGAAATATTGAGAGTAACAAAAGCCGATTAAAGAGCGATTTGAGGGGTTTTCGTCCAGGCACTAATTAAAAGAGGGAAATAATAATCCGACCTCGGCGAGGTCGACTACAAAAGAAATTATAAATTATGAAATCTTTTCGATGCACATACAGAGACCCATCAGGTAAAATCGAGAGTGACCGTATCGAAGCTGAAAATCAGGCAGAGGTAATAGAATTATTATCCGCCAAAAATTTTATTATTCTTTCCATCACAGAAGAAGCATCTAAAATAAAGTTGCGATCAAAAAAATCCGGGAGGATTAAAGATGAAGAAATCGTTATATTCGTGCGCCAGCTTTCAACAATGATCGATGCAGGAATTCCTCTTTTACAATGTCTTCAAACTTTGGCTGATCAAGCTGATGAAGGCAGATTACGGCAAGTTCTATTCAATTTAGTAGATGATGTTACTCACGGAAAAAGTTTTTCCGAAGCACTTTCCGTATATCCGAAAATATTTGACAATCTTTTCGTAAATATGGTTCGAGCAGGTGAAACAGGTGGTTTTCTTTCTGACGTACTCGAAAGGCTTGCGGATTATCTTGAAGCCTCTGTGGCTTTAAAGAGAAAAGTTAAATCCGCGTTAATGTATCCGACAATAGTTATGTCCATCGCATTTCTTATTCTTGTTCTGCTAATTGTCAAGGTAATTCCGGTTTTCGAAAGTATGTTTATGGATTTCGGCGCCGAACTGCCGTTGCCCACGCGTATTTTAATAGCAACAAGCCACTTTGCAATTAGCTGGTGGTGGTTGATAGTGGCATTTGCAATTGGTATCTTCTTACTTTTAAAATGGTACACAAGTACCCCACGCGGTCGGCTTCAGCTACATACATTGTACTTTAACTTACCTGTATTTGGTCAGCTTATACGCAAAGTTGCAATTGCTAAATTCACTTCAACATTAGCTTCTCTTATAAGCAGCGGTGTTTCTATTATTCAATCTCTGGAAATCGTATCAGAAGCTTCAACCAATGACGTATTAAAACTTGTTATAATAGATGCAACACGAAGAACAGAGAAAGGCGATCCCATCGCGGATGCTTTTAGCGCATCTCCTTACATTCCTAAAATGGTAAGTAAAATGATAAGTATTGGCGAAACCACCGGTAAACTTGATGCTTTGTTAACACGTGTAAGTATTTTTTATACTGAACAGGTAAACACCACCGTAGATGGAATAACATCTTTGATTGAACCGGTTATGATTGTATTCCTCGGTGTTATAATTGGCAGTGTTATGCTTGCTATGTTTATGCCTATTTTCCAAATGAGTTCGATAGTATAATGAACAATCAATATCTTATTAAAAAGTCCGACAATAATATGTATCTCCGCGTTCAGTGGTTGATGATAGTGCGTCTTATTGCAATAACGGTCACTTTAGCCATAGGTTTTTTGATTTTCAACATCCCACTCGACTCTTTTTATGAATTTATTGCTTTTTATTATCTGATTTCCGTATTATATATTATTCTACTACAGAGATCGAAGCATTTCGCCTTTCTCGGATTCTTCCAAATTGCAATTGATTTAATTGCAATTACTTCTATTGTTACTTTTGCCGGACCTGTTGACAGTATATTCCCGAATCTTTACATTCTTGTTATTATTCTTTCCATCATTGTTTTCCCGAAATACGGTGGTGTAGTTACGGCAGCTGTATCTGTTATATTATATATTTCAACGATCTTATATCTTTTTCTGAATTCTTCTGCCGAGTATATTAATATAATGGGCGGGCATAAAGTAGCTTTCTATGTTGCCTATATTTATATTACAATCTTTGCCGCAGTAGGATATCTCTCAAATTACCTCTCGCAAATTTTAAGACAAAAGACAAATGAAATTGAGCGGCTTGTCAGACAGAGCAACTATGTTTTCAAGAATATTAATACGGGTTTGCTAATTGTCAATAGCGAAAACACCATAACTTATGCCAATGACGCCGCATTAAAGCTCTTGTCGGCATCTGAGGAAGATATTGATGGAGTCCTTTGGCAATCACTGTTAAATATTGAACAAGTTGATGAGCCGACTTTGAGAAATATATTTGAGAACAATGGTGAAATTGAACTTTTGGCTAAGGATTTGCCTGTCGCTGCTTCTTTTTCTAATATTAGAGACCAATCCGGTGAAATTAATTTTAAAATTATTCTCTTCAGAGACCTTACACAACAAAAATCTAATGAACATAAACTGCTCGAGGCAGAACGACTTAAAGCTATCGCCAATCTATCAGCAACAGTCGCGCATGAAATTGGAAATCCTCTTGCATCGATAAGCGGTTCGGCTGAACTTATGTTAAGTAATGTTCAGGAAGAGAAGCAAAAATATCTTATACAAATAATTTGTAAAGAAGTTGACCGATTGACCGATATTGTTACTGATTTTCTTTCTTTTACACGATTAAGGTCTGTAGAATTTACGACTTTTGACTTAAACAATTTAATTACGGATGTATTTGTACTTTTACACCACAGCAAACAATTTCCGGATAATATAAAATTTATTTTCAGAGAGCTGCCGGAACCTTTAAACATAACAGCAGACGAAAAGCAATTAAAGCAGGCTTTTATTAATATTGGGCTCAACGCTCTTGAAGCTATGCCCAATGGCGGCAAGCTGGAAATAGTATTAATTCCCTATCAGAAATCTAATTTTGTAGAAATACAAATTAGGGACACGGGTGTTGGAATACCAAAAGATACATTGAACAATATTTTTGATTCTTTCTTTACTACAAAAAACAACGGATCCGGTATAGGACTTTATGTGACTCAAAAAATAATACACAGCCATCGAGGAAAAATATCAGTTGACTCTTCACCTGGTAAAGGTTCTGTATTCCATATTATATTACCCACTAATATCCCACAAAATAATGAACAACTCTAAAAAAGCCAAAATTCTTATTGTTGACGATGAAGTTAATCTTCTTGATGTCTTAAGTACCGTTGTCGCTAACGAAGGTTATTCCGTCAAATCAACTAACTTTCCGGACAAAGCAGAAAGCATGATTGACAAATATGATTTCGATCTGGTAGTTACTGACCTTAAAATGGAACCTATTGATGGAATGAGTATACTGCGCTATGCAAAAAGAAAAGATCCCAACACTCAAGTTTTAATGATGACGGCGTTCGGCACTATCGAAACTGCTATTGAAGCTCTTAAAGCAGGCGCTTTTGATTATATTGTTAAACCATTTAAACTTGATAATGTTAAACTCTTTATTCGACGCGCTCTCGAACATCGTGCTACAATTATCGAAAATGATAATCTTAAAGAAATACTTAAACAGAAATATGACTTTAAAAATATCATTGGAGACAGTTCCGCACTGAGAAATATTATTCAACGTGTTCAGAAAGTAGCAGCTACAGATGCAACAGTTTTGATTACTGGAGAAAGCGGCACCGGTAAAGAGCTTTTTGCAAAAGCTATTTACGCAAACAGCAATAGACATAATATGCCTTTTGTTTCTATAAACTGCGGTGCGGTGGTAGAAACTCTACTTGAATCTGAATTGTTCGGGCATGTTAAAGGATCATTTACTGATGCTTCTTTTAATAAAAAAGGACTGTTTCAAGTTGCTGATGGCGGCACTATATTCCTCGACGAAATAGGACTTACTTCAAAATCTTTTCAAATGAAGCTGCTCAGAGTACTTCAGGAACGTGAGATAAGACGCGTTGGGGATACAAAAGATATAAAAGTTGATGTTCGAGTTATTGCAGCAACAAATGAAAATCTGGAAGAAAAAGTTAAAGACCTTTCCTTTCGCGAAGACCTTTATTACAGACTTACTGTTTTCCCTATCCATATCCCGCCGCTTCGCGATAGAACAGGTGATGTTTCTCTCCTTATTAAATACTTCCTTGAAAAAACAAGCGCTAAACTTGGTAAAATTTTCAGACCGGAAAAAGAATTCGTCGATGTACTTTCTAAATACAACTGGCCGGGCAATATTAGAGAACTTGAAAATATTATTGAAAGATCAGTCCTGCTCGCAGATTCAACTACAATCAAAGCTGATGATCTTCCCGACTCAATTTTAAATTTTAATGATAATAGCAGCAGTAACACAACCACCAAACGCGAACTTCGTTCCATTATAGATGATGCTCAACGCAATCATATAATTCGTGTTCTCGAAGAAACTAGTGGGAACAAAAAGCTTACCGCAAAAATTCTTGGTGTCGACCCGGCTACTCTTTACAGAAAAATGGAAAAGCTTGACGTTGCTTTTAAAAAATAATTAAGAAGTTAACAACAGGTGCAAGTGAAAAATGGCTGGCGCGCCAGGATTCGAACCTGGACTACCTGGTACCAGAAACCAGTGTGTTGCCAATTACACCACGCGCCATCATTAAATTCCGTGCATATTATACAAAACGACCTTTTTTCTGTCAACGGCCAAAGCGGAAAAATATTTTGACACGGATTACAATAGAGTAAGGGAAGGGATATTGTTTCCCTTACCCTCCTCGTCAAACCGTGCGTGCG
>JAUVKG010000250.1 GCA_030596365.1 Chlamydiota bacterium
GCAGCTTATAATCGTCAAATTCACCGCCGAGTTGATCGGCAATAGAGTGCGCAACAAGAATGAGCCCGACATCCGGTTTTTCGAGGAAGTCGCTGATAGTTTTTTTTGCCTGATCGGCATTTTCAACCACAACGCCATCGATTCCTGCAAAGCCGAATCCGCGAACAGTAACAATATCACCAACAATTTTAACGGTCATAAGTTTGACGTTAGACGCTAGACGATTGACATTTGTCCTTTAAAGGATTAACGTCAAATGTCAAACGTCAAAGGTTATAAATTTACGCAATTAAAATCATAATCGCTACAACCATTCCGTAAATAGCAATACCTTCGGCAAGTCCCACATAAATGAGCGAGCGTCCCATAAGTTCCGGACGTTCAACAACAGCACCCATTGCGGCAGAACCAACACCGGCAACAGCGATACCGCCGGCAATTGAGCCGAGACCTACGGCGATACCCGCGCCTATAAATTTCAAACCATAACCTACTGTAGCCTGCGTTTCAGCATTAGCAGCGGCAACAACAGTTGGTTCTGCTGGTTCAGCTTTAGCGGTTGAAGGAATAAAGATAATGCTCATTAAGATCATGAGCAGTGCTCCGAGTGAGATTACGCTTTTAGAAATTAAGCTGCTTAGTATAATTTTTTTTGTCATTTTGTTCTCCTTCCCACGATTAAAATCATGGGTTGATGTTATTTAGTTAATAGTTAATAGTAATCAGGTTTCAGGTTTCAGGTTTCAGGTTTCAAATTTCAAGTTTCAAGTTTCAAGTTTCACTCTGCATACGTATGCACTTTGTGAGTTTAAGACGTCTAATTATCTTCAATTTCAAGCGGTTTAAACTTTATGCCGTTGCCTTCAAAAAATTTTGAAAAGAATTCGTAATATTCAAGACGAAGACACTGTATAAAAACTACCAGTCCTTCAAGCAGCATTACAAAAATATTTCCTGTTACTACAGCGATAATATATGCGGTTTGTGAACCGAAATTTGATTCCGGACCTGTTAATCCACCGCCCATTTTAGCGAGTTGATACACAACCATCATCAGAGCGGCATGATTCAACGCGAAAGCGCCTACACGAACGAACGAAATAGTTTGTGTAACAAATCCGAGAGTTATTTCAATAGGTTTAAAAATGGTTTCTGCTGCCGAGTGTTCATCATTATCATCATGTTCTGAATGCGGTTTGTTTTTTTCAAAAAGTTTCGCGTAAAAAACATCTCCGAGTACTATCAGTAATATTGGAATTAATAGCACGCCAACCGTTAATCCAACAGGAATATCTTTGTCTCTGATTAAAGCGATAAAGAATACTCCGAGGGCCATCCAGTAAAAACAGCCGCTTAACAATCCCCATTGCCCGAACAAAAATTCTCTATAATTTTTTCTTTTAACAGTTTGAATCAAGTTTAAAATAATACCTGTTGTTATGATCAAAATACCAAGAAAAATAGCTGTTCCAAGCAGTTGTTTAGTATCTTTAAGCGGCATTAGCCACATCGAAAGAGAATGGATTTCAATGCCGAATATCGAGCCGAACATCAGTCCGAAAAACATTGCGCTGCAACCTACTGTAATCATCAACCAACCTGCTTTAGCAATAGATTTAAATGTTTTTGATTTTGCGATAAATAAACCTATTGAGACCAAAACGGCTCCGTGACCGATATCGCCAAACATCAATCCAAACATAAGAGTAAAAGTAATTGCGACAAAAAATGTCGGATCAATTCCATCATAATCCGGGTATCCGTAAGTAGTAATCAGCATTTGAAAAGGTTTTAGGAAAGCCGGATGTTTAAATTTAGAAGGGACTTTTGTTTTTCCTTCTTTTTTCAAAGCGCTCGCCAGGCCGGTATTATCATCAGGGGACGACAGTTCGATTTTAACCGGTCGTGAGATCAGCGTATTAATTTCGATTTCGATCTTTTCTGCTTTTCTTTCAGGAATCCAGCCGCTAATGCATGTTGTTCTCGCTGTTTTTCCGAACAGGTGCATTGCGTTCAGCACTTTTGCATTTGCTTTGATAAGTTTTTGCCATAAGCCTATTTTAGGAGCGAGAGTTGCAGACAGTGATAATATTTTTTGTTTTACGGCCGCCATTTCTTCGCGAAGCGACCATAAGTTAAATTCGATAGAATCAAGTGCATCGTGAGGATCCCCGCTATATTCCTGCGGGATTTTAACTTCGGAAAAATAATGGTTTTTAAGCGTATAAACAACGTTTTTTTTGGCTTCCTTTGTACAAATTACAATTAAGCTGACTTCATCTTCGCTTAAGTTACGCAACTCGAGATGATGAGGTACCTGCTGCATACTTCTGCGGAGTTGAGGAATGAATCTTCGCGGCATAGTGCCTGTTACAGCAGCGAAAAAATTAAATTTAGAAACTTCTTCGAAAGAAACACCTGCAGTTTCAAAACTTTGTAATGTGTCGGAAATTCTGGTTAGCCTGTCGATTTTATCTTTGAAGTTTTGAATTTCGTCAATATAGTCGGAAAATGTTTGTACATTTTCTTCAACTTTCTGTTTGGTTTCATTACAAATTTTTACCGGGTCGATTACGATTTTTGATTCAGAAAAAAAATGATTTATTTTAACGTCGTTTTCCGTAATCCAGGAAGATAACTTTTTCAGCTTTTGATCAATAGATTCTATCTCTGATAATGTATTTGAAAATCCGGTGGGCGTTCCTTCGCGAAGAGCTGTTGAAATAAATGCGCGGTCAATCAGATGAACGACTTTTTTCTTTATAAGATAATCGCAAACAGGAATCACATCCTCATCAAGGGTGATTATCTGAATAAGTTTCATTCTTTCTGTTTTAAACATAATCTCAGTTCAGGCGATTAATTGGGAAAAATTTTTAATTTAAAAGTTAATACACATTAATTCATTATCTATTTTAATATTAAATCGTTTACACTGAAGAAGCGAAATCAAGTCTTCAACTTCCTGTTCTTTTAAAAAGAAAAAGGCAACAGCGGGAGCAATATTCATTGATAGTCCTTTGGCAAAAACTTTTGTGCAATGCAGTTCGCGAATTTTTCTCATATTAAAAACGGTTTTTTTCAAATTTTCGCCTGCGAAGTTTTTACAGCTTGTTTCTTCAGCGAGCATACTGAAAAAATCTTCTGAAGAAGCAGCAGAAGATAATTTACTTAAAAGATGTTCGGTAATGTATTTGCAGCCATTTAATGGAAGCAAAGGAAGAATAGAAGAATAATCAAGCTGGTGATTAAATTTTAATCTTACAAATACTGTGAGAGAAACTTCATCAAGATAATCTGCAACAAGCGAACGAACAGAATCAGATTTTGTTTTTTCTAATTTCGCGATTGAATCTATAAGCTGATCATAATAAACCTTTTCGAGCATGCATTCAAAAAACATTAAATCGTGCCCCTGATCAATAAGATTATGACCTTTCATGTATGCGTATCTATAATAAGTAGGTTTAAGAATTTCCGATAATTCATCGTGGCTTTTTACGTCATCCCAATTTACATTTTTGCAAAGACTATAACGACCTAAATCATAATTGCTGATTTCAAGATGATTTTCCCTGAGCTCAGATTGATTCAGTCTGCGAATAGTTTTTTTTATGTTAAGAAGTTCGTACTTTTGAATTAAAACAGTTAATGTATCAGCAGGGGAACCTGATAAAAAACGAAGAATATTAATAAGGTATGAAACGGTTGATGCCCTTAATGTATGCTCAACACGCCTCAATGAAGGCAGGGCATCGGCGTGCAGTGTTGTCCACTCAAAAAAACTACGGTATTCAGTTTCTACAAGATAATTAAGCACCAAAAAAAGACTTCTTGACTGTGATAGGTTCTTCCAGTCAGTATTGGTAAGCAGTTTCGACCTCACGCCCCGTGTTCGCGTACATGCAGCCGGATATTCAAAATAGTTCCCCAACATATTTATTCCATTTCAGGCTATCCGATTATTTGTTCTACAATCCAATCGGCTACATTGCCGGTTTGCCGGTTAAACAACAGTTTACTGCGGCCGAGTTTTTCATTTAATTCATCCATTGTTTTTTTTTCAAATTCAGAAGTTTGGGCGTCGGTTTTATTGAGAATTTCCTCTGACTGAATTTTTCTTTTAGCTTTAGCATCATCAATGATTTCGGCTGCGTTTTCCCGCGCTGCAGTTTTGATTTTTTCTGCTTCTTTTTTTGCGGATTCAAGTTGAGCAGCTGTATCACGCTCAATTTTTATGATTTTTTCAATTGTGCTCATAAGAGATGGAATGATGGAATGATGGAATGATGGATTATTGGATTATTGGATTATTGGATTATTGGATTATTGGACATTTTTTGTTAGTTTAGGTCAATTAGGTCAATTTATTATCCTTCTCCTCATCTTCCGGCTGTGTGTGTTTCCATTTTTTATATTCATTAATACCGAACCAGACTATTGCGGTAAGAATGCCTACTCTAACGAGTATAACAACCCACAAGACTACTTTTTCAAAATCAACAACGTTTTTCATGTTTCAAGCCCAAGGCATTTTTCGATTTTTTCAACACGGCGAATGTGACGGTCAACTTCACTGAACTGTGATTCAAGAAAGACTATCAACATTGCCCGTGCATCGAGTATTGTTGTATAACGCGCTCCAAAAACAATCATATTAGCGTTATTGTGAATTCTGGTAAGATAAGTCATATCGCAATTTCTGCATAAGGCGGCACGAACTTTGGAATAACGATTTGCAACCATAGACATTCCAATGCCGGTAGTGCAAATAAGAATACCGCGATCGACTTCACCTGAAGCAACGGCCCGGCTGACTTTATGTCCTGAATCGGGGTAATCGAAGGAATCTTTATTGAAGCATCCGAAGTCAACCACTTCATAATCCCAGCTTTTA
>JAUVKG010000374.1 GCA_030596365.1 Chlamydiota bacterium
ATAAAATAAAGAGACTAAATAAATTTTTTTAACATCAAATTTTATGTGTTTTTTTTAAAAAATTAGATTTTTTAGACCCTTTTCGAGTACCCTCTAATTAGTGTCTCGATATTTTATTTATTGTTAAATTTTTCAATAATATTTGCAATCTATATAAACATTCGCTATAATTACTTTAATATCATTTAACTTAATTAGGAAAAAAATGTCAAATAATACAGAAAAAAAATACGGAATAGGTACACTCGCTCTTCACGCGGGACATGAAGTAGATGCAACCGGTTCACGCGCTGTACCGATTTATCAAACTACTTCTTATATGTTTAACGATACCGACCACGCGGCAAAACTTTTCGCGCTTCAAGAGTTCGGGAATATTTATACACGTTTAATGAACCCCACTAATGATGTTCTTGAAAAACGTATGGCAGCTTTGGAAGGCGGGGTAGGCGGACTTGCAGTTGCTTCAGGCCAGTCAGCAATTACTATAGCTATAACAAATATTGCGCAAAATGGTGACCATGTTATCTCTTCCGCACATCTTTACGGCGGTACCGCAACTTTGTTTACTCATACTCTTCGCAAATTCGGAATTGATGTAACTTTGGTTGATCCAACAAATCCTGATAATTTTAAAAATGCTATCACTCCAAAAACTAAAGCAATTTATATCGAAACCATAGGCAATCCAATGGTTGTGGTACCGGATATAAAAACAATCGCCGATATCGCTCATGATGCCGGTCTTCCTTTAATTATTGACAGCACTTTCGCTTCACCGTATCTTTGCAGACCTATTGAACACGGCGCTGACATTGTTGTTCATTCGTGCACAAAATTCATTGGTGGTCACGGCACTTCCATCGGTGGAATTATAGTAGATTCCGGAAAATTCGATTGGGCACAAAACGACAAATTTCCGGGACTCACAAAACCGGATCCAAGTTATCACGGCATTGTCTTTAATGAAGCTTTTGGCGAACTTGCATATATTATTAAAGCACGGGTTACTCTGCTGCGCGACCTCGGTCCGTGTCTGAGCCCATTCAATGCTTTTCTATTTCTCCAGGGACTCGAAACACTTCATCTTCGCATGCAGCGGCATTGTGAAAACGCTATTGCTGTTGCAAAACATCTGGAAAATCATCCGCAGGTTAGTTGGGTTTCTTATCCCGGACTTGAATCACACTCAAGTTATGAACTCGCAAAAAAATATCTGCCGAAAGGAGCGGGTGCTATCATGGGCTTCGGTATCAAAGGCGGAAAAGAAGCGGGAATAAAATTCATAAATTCGCTAAAACTTATTTCACATCTCGCAAATGTAGGTGGCGCAAAAACTCTGGCTATTCATCCTGCATCGACAACTCACCAGCAACTTTCTGATGAAGAACAAAAATCTGCCGGAGTAACACCGGATTTTATCAGATTGTCTATAGGAATAGAAAATATTGAAGATATTATCGCTGATTTAGATCAGGCTATTGTCGCGCTATAGCGCCCGGAGAATTTCGGGCGGTGTTCTTAAATCAAGTCGAACATCGAATGTCGATTAACGATTTTAGATTTTAGAAGTTTTTAAATCGGCGTTCGGTATTCGGTGACCAACAAAATTGGAGATTTAAAGTGCTGAAGTGGATGTAGGGTATAAGGTTATTCAAATTATACTTTGCTTTTGCGACCTACTTTCTGCGTAATACAAGTAAAGCAACGCCGGTTAGAACGATTAAGCTAAAGGGTTCTGGAATCGCCTGGAATGTTTCGAATTCATAAAGGGAAACGAATCCGTTTTGATCAGCTGTTCCTCCCGGATCGCCATATACCCTGATAGCGTTAATTTCGCCAACATTACCGAAAGTAAACAGATAACCAAAGCATTGGTCAAGCGGATATAGGGAATAATCTGCAAGATATCCCCCGAAATCTACACTTGAATAATCTGTCCAGTTTGCTCCCTTGTCTGTTGAATATTGAACTTCGAGATCTGTTCCGCCGTTTGTAGTAAACCAGCCTCCTTCCCCCCACGTTCTGAAAGTTAAACCAACAGCGCTAATTCCATTAATCGTTTTATTTGACCAGATAACTCCAACATAATCATCCAAATTCGAGTTCCATGTCTGCTCGCGGGTATTTAAGATGCCGTCATTAATGTTTCCCGGGTTTCCGGTTTGTGTAGCCCCAGGCCCCATTATGGCAGTTGCGCCGTTTGCCGCAAGCGCGAGATTATTTGTTAATATTACATTTTTCCACAGAGCAGACTCAATATAACCGTTCAATTGTAATTCGCTGACCCCGACAAAGCCTTCTGGGTCGCCTGAAGATGCTGGTTGGGCACCTCCTATCAATCTAATTCCACAAATATTTTGCTGAGCAATCGAAGGAGTAATAACATATTTTCTTGAAACCGATGAAGGTACGAGAGAAGTGTCATAGGTTGGGCTGCATGAAGAACTTATGTCTTGCCAGGCGCCGGTTCTTGTATTAAGAATTTGCACGTTAGGCGCATTGCTGAAAGTTCCGCCATCCACATAAATCCAGTTCCAGAAAACAATATTTGTTACTGTTGCAGGCCGTTTAAAAATATATCCGAAATAATCCGGATTATCACCATTAAAAGTGCAGCATTGATTTGCATTTGTTACTCCGTCATTAATTTGCAGCCAACAGCGATTCCCGCTATCAGGCCCGGGGCCATTGCCGGTGTAGCTTGTAAAATCAACGAATCCCTTATTGGCCGACCAATCGTTATAAATAGTTGTTCCAAATGACCAAGCTTCAATTTCAGCGCCAATAGTAGTAAGGTAACGGGGAATGCGGCCAGTGTCAGTACTGCTGTTGTAAGTTGTCAGGTCTGTCGCGAATAAAGTGGTTGCGCAAAACGCGACTGCGAGGATAATCTTTTTCATTTTTTTCTCCTTTGGTTTTTGATTAATTATGAGGAAAATAAATGCAATTGTTGTATCTAAAAACAACGATACATGGTTAAAAAAATCCGATATAAATATAATACCATAATATTTTTCTGTTGTCAAGGTTTTTTAAAAAATTTTTTTTGTAATTCATGAATTTCA
The DNA here is from genome assembly GCA_030596365.1 of Chlamydiota bacterium. Classification (GTDB taxonomy): domain Bacteria; phylum Auribacterota; class UBA3054; order UBA3054; family B51-G9; genus B51-G9. The sequence goes on from JAUVKG010000374.1 coordinate 3,069, forward strand.
CTATCATCTCATGTATTGAGCATTTTAATTAATTTTAAATTTTTCAACTACCAACACAAGGTCGGTAGGAAAACCAGGAGATACACGGTTTTTTTGTGCCCAAAGCCGATATAGGAAGATTTTAGGACAAAAAAACGTCGTGCGTAGCTCCTGCTGCGCAAACCAAGAATAGACTAACTTGCGATAAAAAGATGTTTGTGAGTTCGCGGACGAGGACGTCCGCGCGAC
>JAUVKG010000103.1 GCA_030596365.1 Chlamydiota bacterium
GCGCCGCGCTACTATTTATTCTGTCGATAAACCGGGTTCACCGACTCTGCCAAACAAAACGCCTTCGGATATAAACAGCATTACAACAAGAGAATGCAGAAAGCTTCTTATAAAAGCTAACGCAATCTCCCCTTTCGAACCGAACTCATCAAAACAGATGCAGCTTGCGGCAAATATTATTGATTATCGCGATGAAAACCATGTTCTCTCAACTCTCGGCTCAACTTACGGTGTCGAAGCAATTTGCTTTAATGAAATTCTTGCTAACGACGAGTCAACAACGTTAGATCTTGTGTATGCCAAACTTGGAACGTGGTGGGTGCCGTCCGGTTTTTGGAAAGAAAATTTCGGTATGGTGGATGATAAATGTCCTATTTACTGCGTTGACACAATGTATGGCTGTATTCCCGATTCGCCTTCTATGCTCTCAAAACGTTTTCAAGCTCTTGATCCGAGGCGTATGTGGAGAATTAGAAAGACTTCCACGAAAACAAGTGGAAAATTGTTAATGAAAGGTAATAGGGTAACTATAGATTTCCCAAGAACAATCGGCAAGGATGGTGATAAAAATAAAATCGAAGGTATTCCATATATGACGGGCGGACTTTCAAAAATTCCGCAAAGTATTCCGCCTGCCAACAAAAACTATCTTGCGTGGCCGAACAGTAGTTCTCCAACAGATGTTGCTTTTCCCAGCAGCGCTAAATTTAAAACTTATTGCAATGAGATGTTAGATGTCCTTCGTAAAATCAGAATGAAAGATGGAGCTAAAGAACGTCCCGATCTGCCAAAAAATTATTTTAGAGATTCTCTTGCTATGGTTTACAGATGGCAGACCGATGGCAGTAAAAGTGAATATAATAAAGCAGTTGGTGTCTTTAAAATTCTCAGTGGTGATGAAAATTCAATAACTTTTGAAAACAAAAATGCTTATAGTAAAAATTCTCAATATGACTTCGAAAAGATGTTGAATTCTATTCAAATGTCTAACGGATATTATGATTTAAGCGTTTCAATTAATTCCTGGGCAAATAGCAGAAGCCTCGCCTGGGTGCCAAATGCAAATCAAACTTATCTCTTACGGTCCCGCCGCCCTATTGCAGGCAGATATTTTAAAGTTATTTTTGGCCGATTGCCTAAAACTGCTGACAATGCCGGGGAAGGCGGCTTAAAAGGCTATTCGGATTTGCTTGGTGTTTCACAGGAAATAGGCGGGGAATTTGCCAGAGATAAAAATTTCGAAAAAAGAATGTGGGTATGTAATGACGGTAAACCTATGAAAACCAAATCCGGTGGATGGCTGGATGTTCTTGTAACATCATCTCCGGAAACTTCACGTGAACAATCTAAAGGACAAATGCTTGCTTATATCCGTTTGCTCGCACCCGAAGTTGCGGAAATGTATAATGCTTCTGCTACCCCGGTTTCACTTGCAAACTGGAGAGTAATTTGTAACACAGGTACTCTGGCAACTCAAATCGGTAGAATTCGGAATACTGCTTATTATGATCAAAAACTACGCCGGCGTGTCATTGATAGCAATCCGGTAGTCCAGCCGGGTGGTCATTTTTATCTTGTTAATGATACTCAACTTTTTGATGACTGGTATGGCAATGAGGATGAAGAATGGGGATCAAAAGCTGATGAACAGGTCCCTGTATTTCAAATGGATGAGCAAAACTGGGGAATTACTTATGATATAGATGATGTTAAACTAATTCCCGGTGAAGGTTACTCAATTACTCTTACGGATTTTAGTTTCGATACCAAAGAAGTCTTCAGAAACGAAACCGTTAAATTTATCGATAAAAAAAATGAAAAAGACTCCTACGGTTGGAATAATGTTATCGTTCCGGTTAAAAATTCGACAAAACAAGCTAAAAATGAATTCTTCGTCTGGGCTTTTGGCGATATGAATAAATTGAAAAAATCTCAGGTTATGATCCTCGGTCTACCGGCTTCAGGCGGTATGGTTTCCCTTACTCTTAAAAATGAATATGACCAGGTCTGCGCCAGAACTGTTGATTATGGCAAGTTAAAACCGGACGAACTGGGTTTAAGCACAGAAAAAATCGACCCTACTAAAAATACCTGGATCAAAAGACAAAATCCTTCAATCGGCGGCACGGAAAATGAAGCCTTAAATAAAGCTATGCAGTCACATCGCAGTGATAAATTCTTTATTAAAAACGGTCCTTATTGCAGTATCGCTGAACTAGGCCGCGTTACAACAGGTGGAGATTTTCAGAGAGTTGCCGGTAGCGGTGATATTTCTAAAGGCCTTAACGCTCTCAGCGGATTGGCAAGCGTTATGGTTTCTTCTTTTATCCGCCTGGAATCATGCCTCGGTGATGTAACGCGTGTAGGTTGGAAACAAGCTTATGATGAAGTTGATTCTTCAACCCTTCGCTCAATTACTTGTAAGAACGGTGGTTGGTCGGAAAATAAATGGGCGGGACACACGCTCAGATTTCTCACAGGTCCGCTTAGAGGAGAAAAATTCCCAATTGTCGGTAATTCTAAAAAAACTATCACTCTCGGCGAAAGAGATGCGAAATATGTTCCACGTTCTTCACCAAACAGAAAAGCGCTGAAACCAAATAAAGAAAATAAATTCTCAATTGGGCCCGGTTATTCAACTCCAATGTGCTACACAAGAAAAAGCGGTGATTCCGCTGTATGGACATGGAAAAACGCCATTCCTTACAGCGGAACTTATCATTTTTATATCCATGGATTAAACGATGCAATTGACACTACGGAATTTCTAGAAGAAAATAATAACGCGTCTATTGATATTGAACTCTGGAACTATGAGACAAAAGAATTTGACACTCTTAAACAAAAAGCTAAATACGGAAAACAAGACTCTATTAACGCCGGTAAAATTAAACCCGAAAATATTTCTGGCGACGGAAGCGTTAAAATGAAACTGACCGCTCATAATGTCGCAGAAAGAAATACCGATGATAAATCAGGGCAGGCTTTGGTCGGTAGCGGCGGTAAACAAACAGGTGTCGCCTGGTTTAATTATGCTATGATAACTCCTGTTCCGGTGCCCGGTCGTGTTAATATCAACACTGCTCCACCGCGTCTGCTGGCAAGTTTACCCGGAATAAACAACAAGATTGCGGAAAATATTTTTGATGGAATGGACTGGAACAGCAAAAAAACTTTAAAACCTTATCAAAAACTTGGAGATGTACTAAAAGTTAAAGGAATGACTCCGGATATATTTGAAAAATGCGCGAATATTCTCGCACTTGATTCCAGCGCTTTTACAGTAGAAATAGAAGCTCAGGTGTTAAAATCAAATATAACTTCCGAAAAACAATACCCGGCCGACAATATTCTCGCGACAAGAAAAAAACGCTTCGTTATAGATGTTACAAAAGAAGTAGGGGATTATGTCAAAATAAGAGACGTTGAAAGATATCCAAGCAGATAAGGGGAGTGGAGGGACGCTGTCCTCAGCGTCCTAATTGGATTGATGGATTGTTGGAGTCCACGCTTTAGCGTGCTTTATTGGATTGATGGATTGATGGCCACGCGAAACGCGTGGTAAAATTAATGGAATAATGGAAAATCCAAAATCACAAATCCAAAATGGAGTATTGGAGTAATGGAGTAAATTCATTCCGATAGAAAATACATCGGGATGAATTTTTATTAATATGAAATTCAAATCTCTGATTTGAATTTACTCCCCTTACTGACACCCCGCCTCCGGCTGGGCAAGCCTGACATTTATCCCGCCACGGGCGGGACCTGATCACGGATTACGGATTACGGATTACGGATTCTCTCATTCGCTTCTATTACCATTTGAATCATATACGCACGATCGTTTGTGAAAGTGATGTTCCACTCTTTATCTTGTCCGTGCAGATCATAAACCCAGAAAGCTGATAGGGGAACGTTATTTTTTTCAATTGCGGCAATTATATCTTCATAAACTTTTCGCGTTTTCTTTTTGCCAAGCGAATTTTGCGCGCCGAATTCTCCTATAAATAATGGCTTCTTCGCTTTAACTGACCATTCCATTAAAATTCTTGTCAGATCATCAACATTCTTCGCTCCGGATGGAAATTTATCAATCTTTCCCGGATAAAGACGCGCTGTCAGTGTGTCCATGGGGTCAGGATTATCGCGTAAAAATATCTCGCCGAATTGTTGCGGAGAATCTTCCGTCCAGCTTCTCTCTTTTGTATTGTGCCACGCGCAAAAACGTGGTTCGCTGTTGCCGGAAATAATTATCCTGTCTTTGTCATATTTACGAACAACTTTTGCAAACTCTTTGTATGCAGTGAGCAATTGGTCGGAAGTTATCTCATCGCGTTCAGTTCTGTTTGAAGCAGTTCCCAGAACCGTCCAAACGGGTGGGCGCTGTTCAGAAGCATTCGGCAAATCAACACCAAGGCTGCCTTCATTTCCAAATTCCCATCCCCAGATAGCGGGAGAGTTTTTGTAGCGGGTTACAACATCAGTTGTAAATTCTCTGATTAATTTTATAGTTTTGCTGTTTGTATTACCAAACTGGTCCATCGGTTCTCCAACGAGATCGGCTACGGTTGGCATGTGGAAGAAAAGAGAAGGAATTAAGCCAATATTATATTTTTCAGCAGTTTTGACAACATCATCCAATTGTTTAAAAAACTCTTTTTTATCACTCATATAAAGTTTCCATTCAGTCGGCCAGTAGCCGTTGCAATTAAATCTTACAAAAGGAATTTTTGCTTCAGACAGTTTTTTTAATCCTTCGCGATAGGAAGTATCTTTATCGTCTAACAGCCGGCGATAGAAGAGATTAAAGTAATTAGCGCCGATAGCGTGATAAGGTTTCCCTTTTCGCGTCAGAATACCGTTTTCGACATAAAGACCCAGTTCGGAATTTTTGATTTTCGATTTTTGATTTTTGATTTGAGGTACTGAAGAATCATTGACAGTATCTTTATCAGCAGAATTATTGTTTCCCTGTCCGCAAGATAGAGTTAGTAGTGAAATAAAGATCAGTATAAAATTTTTCATAACTGTTTTTGTTTAGAAGGAGAAAATTAGTTCCGATAGTGAATATATCGGAACTAATTTAAAATTTTAAATTTATTCCGAGAGCGTTAGCATCTCGGAATTAATTTTCTCCAATAGATAACAAATAATAAATTATAAATGATAAATAGAAACGGTTCAGGTATCCCATCCCCATATAATGTAACTTCAGCTGTTCCGCCATTGCCGGTTAGTGTAATGACATTCGTGTATGCCCTTTCTTCTATCGGTGAGAAAGTTACGGAAATAGTGTCGTTCGTTCCGGGAACAGCATAATAATTATTTGTTGCCAGACTGAATGGTTCTTCAATTCCGCTGATAATTCCGTCAACGATTCCTCCTCCGATATTAGCAATTTCCAGCGGCAAAGTTTTGAGAGCGGTTTCACCAAAGGCAATCATATTATCAACATAAATATCAGGATTTTGTGTTCCTGTTTCCAAGTTTGCGAAACCACAGATGAAGAACCTTAAATAATCAATTTCCGGTGTTGCCGCAACTGTTAATTTTCCGATTTCCTCTGCTATCTAATCGTACTGAATAATCATTCCGTTCAGCTGGCCATACTGGTCAACGTCAATCGTTTCGACAGCTCCGCCGTAACTGCTCGGGAAAGTTATTTCGGTATGGTTTTGCCGTGCCCAGGAATATAAATACAAAGTATTAGAAGAGTTAGGAGTCAGCCCCGAAAGAACCACAGCAGGAGAACCTCCGCCGATAACACCGAATTGCCCTAAAGTGAAAGAATCACCGCTTAAAACCGGAGTAGGTGGAGGATCAGCTGTCCAGGCAACCAAATAACTAGAGGCGTCAATAAGCGCCCAGGTAGAAGTAGTATAGTGTGGATCGCCATTACCAAATCCCTGATTTGTAAGAATGCCTGTTCCTATAAATTCATGAGTATTAATTGTTACATCATCGCCGCTAAGATTCACAAGATGTGTGTATTCTTTTGCATCATCAATCAAAGAATCAGCATCGCCTGTCCACGGATGAACTGTAATAACATTAGTGACAGCATGGCTGATTTTCAAATTATCAACCAAACTTGGCGAGGTGCCCATTTCATTATAATTATACATAGTTACATAATTTTTTTCGAAACCACCCATTAATGTATAAGCATACTTATTGAATACGTCATTGTTTACCATAGGTGTTCCATTAACAAAAACAGAACAGTGTGCATCTTCTCCTTCATCAAATTCATCAGTCGAAGTAGTTATTAAAACATGGAATTCCTGTGCTGCAGGAATGGCATTAGCTTCAGAATGAAGTAGTGTTGGTCCGTTATAAAATTGAAATGTTCCGTCTGCAAGGAAAAGCGCGCCAAGACCGGTGTTGTTTTCAGGCAAAAGACTGGATTGGTCGTCATTGCCAAGCGATAATGATAGCCAGTCAGTCGACGCATCAAAATTATGCAGCCTTACATCAAATTCTATGTTGAATTTGTCGGAACTTTCAAAACTCATTAGCGGTGAACAACCCGAGTTCTGGCCGAGTAATAATTCGCCCGGATTGCTTGAACTACTGCCGATTTCCGTTGTTCCGGAAACAATATAATTTAGCGGAGTTGCGTTGCCGGATTGTCTTCCTGCGGCATTACAGTCGAGATTAATGTCTCCATTGCCGATAACATTGAAGCTGTCTTTAAAAACACCGGGTTCTGCGGCTGACTGAACGCATACAAATAATTTATTATCTGCCCATGCGCTCCAGGTGTTTTTGTTGTTTTTATAACGAACGCGCCAGTAATTAGTTCCATTAGGTATGCTGTTTCGTGATGCGAAAATAGAAGTAACCGGTGGACCGTTTTCTCCGGTTTCCCATACAATCGATGAAAAACCGCTGTCGGATGAAACCTGCCACTGACTTGATTCAAAAGCAAATCCGCTTCCATCGTTATAAGAACTTGCAGTGAATTCTACAGGTGAAGTAACTACATTTCCATCAGGTGATATAGCAACCGGGGTGTCAGGAGGCGTGCTTTTTGTAAAACCGTAATCTGAGCCGAAGATTGAGCTTACGCCAGCCAGATTTGCCGCTTGCACCCAATAATAATAATCTTGAGCGATAACAACTGAAGGAACAGTATCGTCAAAAAAGTTAGAGACAACTTGAATAACAAAATTCGTTGACGATAAATCATTTGTTTCAGCACGGTATACAAAATAAGATTGTGCGGAAAGAACTTCTTCCCAGTTTACATGAATCTTGTCAGTGTAAATTCCTTTAGTCGCAGAAATTGATGTCGGAGCAATCGGTGGTAAAGCTTTGTTGCAGAATCCATACCAGTTCCATGTTGGTGTTGCGTCGGTTAACGGAGTGGTTAAAATTGTAAAAGCTCCATCTTTTGACGCAGTATAAGCACATGTTAAACGCTGACCATTTCCAGCGCCGAACTCGTCCTGATCAATCGGATATATCGGTGATCCACCGCTTGTGGCAAAATAGGATTGGCGACCGCCGGAAGCTTCTGCACCGACACAAAAAAGAGATAATTCATACTGCACATTCGGCGCAAGACCGGAAATAATAAGTGCACCGGCGTTGTCATAAGAAGCTGAAGACATAAAATTGGAAGCTATGCCTGAACTCGCACCGGTTATATTCAAAGTTGAAGAAGCAGTCGGTCCTGAAAGCGATGATGAATCTGCTGTTACTAACTCCCAATCGCTGCCGCTCATTGCGGAACCTGAACCTGTAAAAGGAACTCCGTTGACACTGAAACCTGAAGAATCACCAAAACTGACTGCATGGGAATATGTTTCAGAACTGTCAATCCCTGAATCAGCATCGCTTGTCCAGGCTGTTGTTGTGAGTTCGTTTGAATGCAAAGTGGAAATGGTAAAATTATCAACTGTCGCGGGAGGATCATCAAGTCCATATCCGACCCAGTTGCCTATGCTTATATAATTATCATTGTATAAATTAGTTGCCAGAGTGCGGACAAACGCGCGAGTATCAACGCTGAATGGATATGGTTTGTCGTCAATAAAAAGTACGGCATGGCATTTGTCTTCAGGAGCAGGCGGAAAACCGGTAAGCGAAACTCCTACTTTTACTTTATGCGCCATGTTGGTTTCACCAAACAATCCCGGAGATGCAAAAAATTGAATGGAATTATTTGTTTCGCTGACAGCGTAAAGGCTGCTCCCGCCAAATTTGCCCCAGAAAACGTCAAGGCCTACCATCGTTCCGAATCCCGTGCCGTTGGCTTTGCCGCAGCTCATCACTTGAAAAATAGA
>JAUVKG010000182.1 GCA_030596365.1 Chlamydiota bacterium
ATTTTGGATATAGCCGGATGGGATTTAGTAATGGCGGCTACTCAATATGTTCTACCCGATCTTGAATCTTCAACGGAAATTTCTCCTGTATTAAAAGACAAGATAGAGAAAGGTGAACTCGGTGTGAAAACCGGAAAGGGATTCTATGATTGGACCCCGGAATCGGTTGAGGCATTTAAGCAAAAGATCGGGCAAATACTGGATCATCTCTCTATTTCGAAAAAAGATTTTACGGTTTTATAATCTTTGTTTATTACATTTTCAGGAATGATTCTGTCAGTAAACTTTTCAAGATTGCTGAAATCTCCCAATTCATGAACTGCATGCGCATCGGAATTTATCATAAGCGGAGCGTTAAATTCTCCCGCAAGATCAAGGAATTCAAATAGTTTGTTTTCAAGGCCGTATATTTTGCTTAGATTTAATTCGACGGCAGTGGAGGTAGATTCAGCGTTTTCAACAATTTCTATTATATCTTCTTTACTGAAATCAAACCAGTTACTTATTGGATGAGTAACGCCTTTTATAAGCGGATTTTCCATGGCTTTTAAAAGACTTATTAAAACATTTTTCTTGCTATTGATATTTGCCCAGCCATTAGGGTATGGATGAAGCCCGACTAAAACAACTTCAAGAGAATTCAAAGTATTTTCGGGAAGAAAAACTTCGCCGTTTGGACCTGCGATATCTTCTTCAACACCGCTTAAAACTTTGCAGTTCCCGGGAATTGTTTTAAATCGTTCCTGATTTGAAAAGTGATAAATATGAGGGCCGTTCGGCAGTCTCGGCCCATGATCAGTGATAGCAATTGCTTCCAAGCCGATTATATTAGCTTTTTCAACGAGTTCATTAACAGTGCAATATGCATGCCCGCTTGCGACTGTATGAGTATGTAAATCGACTAATGGGGTAGTCATGATTATTTTTATATAGTAATCAAAGCACGTGACCGGCGTATGCCTGGTTCTTGCTTTGAGTTTTAGCATTTTACAGCGAAGTAATTAGCTGCCCGGTTACAATTTAATGCCTTAATGTCAAGCTGGAAGCTTGACTTACTTTATTCCGGCTCGTAAAGCACAATAGCAGGAATTCTTTCCGCTATGTTAACAAGATGATCTCCAATTCGTTCTAAGTTTGCAATGACATCAAGAATAAGAACGGCAGAGCGTACAGACTCGTTTTTCGGGTTATAATCTTTAAGTATCCGGGATGAAATTCTTTTATGAAGAGCATTAACTTTTTCTTCTTTAGCGATACTAAGTTTACTTAAATCCGGATTTGCCGAATGTAATCCTTCAAATACCAGATTGCACTGAGCATTTATTTCATTGAAGATTTCATCAATTAATTTAAATGTGCTTTCTGTAATTATCAGTTTTTTGGAAACTCGCCTTTGAGCAAGCTCAAGAATATTAATTGCCAGATCGCCAATACGTTCAACATCATGCACCGCGTGCATAATAATTGGTATTGCTTTAGATTCTTTTTCGGTTAGCATTTGACTTGTAAGTTTAGCCAGATACTCAGTAATTTGATCTTGCAGGTCATCGACAATTTCTTCACGTCTCAAAATGTCATCTTCCCATTTCAAATTGTTTTCTTTCGAACATTTATAAGCGTCATCAACCATTTTAACAGTGCGTCGAGTCATGTATGCAAGCTCTCGTGTCGTTTGGCCGATTGCAAGAGAAGGAGTGTTAAGGAGATGCGGCTCAAGGTATTGCAAAGTTTCCGTTTGTTCCGATTTGCGTATAGGAACTATTTTTTCGCATAGCCAGGCAAGAGCGCCAATGAACGGAAGCAGAACAATTACATTTATAACATTAAAAATGGAATGAGCCATAGCAATGTGGCGGGTAATATTTTCCGGATGTGCCGCGAGAACATTTCCTGAAGTTATTTTATTCACAAGATATAGAAAAACAGGAGTGTTTTTGTATGGAACATAAAATAATAATAACATTGTAAAAGTGCCTGATACTTTCATTAAAGTATTGGCAATAGCTGACCTGCGGGCATTTCGATTGGCGCCTATGGCTGCAAGGTTAGCTGTTATTGTTGTACCGATATTGTCACCAAGAATCAAAGGAATAGCAGTGTAGAAGTTAATTAATCCGCTCATGGCAAGTGCCATAACCAATCCTACAGTAGCGGAACTGCTTTGTACAACCATCGTTGTTAAAGTTCCTATAAGAATTGCGCAAAGTACCGGCCAAAGCGGCATTATTCCATTTATCGGTGTGCAATCGAATCTCTGAAAGAAAGAAATAAAAGTAGGGCTTGTTCGCAATGGAATTAATGTATCGCTCATCATTCCCATTCCCAGAAATAATAAGCCGAAACCCAGAAGTACCAATCCCCAAAATTTGGTTGTAGACTTTTTGCTGACCATTTGTATTACCAAACCAATAATAACAGCCGGTAAAGCAAGTTTTGTAAGTTTGAAAGCAATGATCTGGGCAGTTACGGTTGTACCAATACTACTGCCGAAAATTACACTTATGGCTTGGCGTAATGTCAAAAGTCCCGCATTTACAAATCCTACTACCATGACAGTGCAAGCGCTTGACGACTGAATAACCGCGGTGACTCCTGTGCCAACTAATACACCGACAAATCTGTTGCGGACAAAAAGCTGTAAAATATCTTTAAGGCGGGGGCCGGCAACACGTTGCAGGCTGTCTGCCATAATAGTCATTCCGAAAATAAAGATAGCGAGTCCGCCGAGAAGTGATATCAGGAGTCCGGTCTGATTCAATCCCATAATGCTGAAATGCAAACTTCTGTATGTTTGACCATCTGAAACTACTTCAGCAATAACGTCAACTGTTCTGGTTTTTTTACCAACAGTAACAAAAGTTTTGGCTATGCCGTTTTTATCAGTTTGAACGTATGTTTCGGAAAGCTTGGTGTCAGGGGAACGTTTTTCTGTGGTGAAAAACACTTCGGCATCGACTTCCGGATTGCCTTCTTTATCAAAAACTTTTATCGTGAGAGGTTTTGAACATGTGTGCCCGGCCAAAGCTTCCTGATTATCTCCGGATATTTCTATACCGGAAATTAATCGGAAAAAAGTTGATTTTTCTTCTCCGCTTTTGTGCTTAAATTCAGCTTTTACATAAATGTCACCAAGAGTTTTTCCGACAGTAACGGGAATTGAAGCTAACCCGCCTGCATCGGTAATTGCGGACATTCCATTCGGAAACCATAGATTTGTATTTTGGCCTGTAACGTAAAACTTTACTTTAACATCTTTTACCGGATCTCTGCTTCCTTTGCCTCCAAGCAATCCTTTTTTGTGAGGGCCTAATACTTGGACAGTGAGTTCTTTCGGCAGCGAAGTTGACGGTGCAATACATTGCTCATCGCCATTTTTAATGATTATTTTATCCGGATAATTGTTAACTGAATTGACACATCCGTAGAACAATGGAGTAAGGCAAATTATTAAACTTAATGTTTTTATAATATTTTTATTCATAATTTCAAATAAAACTGCCGTGTTTTTCAAGGATATTCGCCATAGACATAAGATGTCGATTGTTATTCAAGTACGTCATTTCGACCCGAAATGACTATTTAGATAAAAACATATTTTCAAAAATAAGCGAATAAGTTTTTGATAAACAGCCCGCTTCGGGTCGAAGTGGGGTACTTTTTCAGTAAGTTAAATTTTTGTTTATTTCTTTTTAATCCGATTTTTAAAACCACCGGTACAAGATCGGTGGGATAAAGAAGCCAAGGATTAAATCACCTAACGAAGTAACGCTGTACTCACGATCAATCCAGCCGGCATACACCAAGCGCTTCGCGAAATCCAAAATCCACCCGGCATACGCCAGGCGCTTCGCGAAATCCAAAATCATAAATCTAAAATCCAAAATCATTCAATCGGCATTTCAAATTCAGAGAGCGCAGGGATTCTTTCAGCGATATTAATAAGTCTGCTGCCAATTCGTTCGAAGTTAGCAATAATATCGAGAACAAAAACTACCTGATTGACATTTTCTTTTTCCGGGTTAAAACTTTTTATGCATCTTCCGGAGAGACGTTTTGATAAAAATTTGATTTTATCCTCAAACGCCATGGCAAATTTTGCTTCTTCTGCGTTGCCTGTGTTTAAACCGTTGAAAACATGATCACACTGAAGATCAACAGCTTCAAACATTTCTTTAATGTCATTAAGAGCATCATCAGATAAAACAATCTTTTTGTCATTTCGTCTTTCTGCAAGTTTAACCAATCCAACAGCGAGGTCACCAATCTGTTCCGCATCCTGAACAGCGTGAACAAGAACCGGAATGATTGCTGCTTCGCGTTCTGTAAGTGGCATTGCGGTGAGCTTAGCGAGATAATTAGATATTTTTTCCTGTAAATCATCAACAATTTCTTCACGTCTTAAAATATCATTTTCCCATTTTAAATTATTTTCTTTCAAACATTTATAAGAATCTTCAACCATTTTTACAGATCGGCGAGTCATGTAAGCAAGCTCCCGCGTTGCCTGGCCGATTGCGAGAGAAGGAGTTTGAAGAAGATGAGGTTCGAGATATTGTAAAGTTTCTTCTTTTTCACTTTGCAAAACCGGAACAATCTTTTTGGAGATCCATGCCAGAACACCCGAAAAAGGCAGTAACGTCACTACACATATTATGTTGAATGTTGAATGCGCCATAGCAATGTGCCTTGCAATATTGACAGGCGGATTCGCGAAAACATTACCTGAAGTGAATTTATTTACGTAATAAAGAAAAATAGGAACTCCTTTCATAGGAATATAAAATAAACCAAGCATTACAGAGGTTCCTATAACATTAAAAAGTGTGTGGACAAGGGCCGTGCGACGCGCAGTTCGTGTGCCGCCTATTGCAGCAAGATTAGCTGTTATTGTTGTGCCGATATTGTCGCCGAGAATAATCGGTACAGCAGTATAAAAATTCAGCAATCCGCTTCCGGCAAGCGCCATGGTTAAACCAACTGTAGCTGAACTGCTTTGAACAACAACTGTAAGAACTGTACCGATAAAAACTGCCCACAGAACGGATGTAATAGGCATAAAACCGTTTACCGGTGTACAATCGAATCCATGGAAAAAGGACATGAAAGTAGGACTTGTCCGTAAAGGTCTCAGGGTATCGCTCATCATCATCATACCGAAGAAGAGCAAACCGAAACCGAGAAGAACTTGTCCCCAGAATTTTGTTGTGTTTCTGCGCCCCGTCATTTGTATTACAAGCCCGATAATAATGGCAGGTAAAGCGAGTTTAGTCAACTTAAAAGCTATAATTTGTGCTGTTATTGTTGTACCAATGTTACTACCGAAAACGATTCCTACAGCTTGATTGAGTGTAAGCAAACCTGCGTTCACAAAACCTACAACCATTACCGTGCATGCACTTGATGACTGAATAACCGCGGTAACTCCCGCGCCGGCCATAACCCCGACGACTTTATTTTTTGTAAAAAACTGAAGTACGCTTTTCATTTTCGATCCGGCAACCCGCTGTAATCCTTCCGACATAACTTTCATCCCGAAGATAAAAATTGCGAGTCCGCCAATAAGCGCTATGATCAAACTTGTATGATTAAGCCCCATTGCAGTAAATTGAAGTGATCGGGTAAGTGAATTTCCATCTGCATCTACAACTTCCGCGATAATTTTTACCGCGCCGGTTTTTTTGCCCGGGGTTACATAAGTTTTTGCGATGCCGTTTTCATCGGTCTTTACATGGGAATCAGATAGTTTAGCTTTTTTGCTTCCGCCTTCAACGGAAAAATAAACGTCAATATTTTTTGATATGTTTCCTTCCGGAGTAAATACTTTTACTTCCAAAGGTTCATCACAAGTATGATTAGCAAAAACTTCCTGCTTATCGTTGTCAAGTGTAATTCCGGATGTCAGGCGGAATTCTACAGACTTTTTCTTACCGTCTTTTTTGGTGAAAGATGCATGAACATAAATATCGCCGACAGTTTTACCTACTGTAACGGGAACAAATGCCTTACCGCCTTCATCAGTTAAGGCTTGATTGCCTTCAGGGAAAAAGATATTTGTATTGTTACCGTAAATAACAAAATCTATCGGGATGTTCGCAATAGGATTCCTTGTCCCTTTGCCGCCGAGAAGTCCTTTGTTA
>JAUVKG010000056.1 GCA_030596365.1 Chlamydiota bacterium
TTTAACAGCCCTTATGGTATGTGTAAAACATGTCACGGTCTCGGCATTGACCTCAAACACTGGGCTGATTTTATACCGTGCAATGACTGCAATGGAGCCCGGCTAAAACCTTACAGCCGTGCGGTTACTGTTTGCGGAAAAAACATTGTTGAATTTACAAGTCTTTCAATTGATAAATGCTACAAATTCATTGATGAACTTAACCTTTCAGATGTAGAAGAAAAAATTGTCGGTGAAGTTTGTAAAGAAATTAAAAATAGATTGAAATTCCTCATTGATGTCGGACTTGGATATATTTCAATCTCAAGAAGAAGCAGTTCGCTTTCAGGCGGCGAGTCTCAAAGAATAAGACTCGCATCGCAAATAGGAACAGGACTTACAGGCGTTCTTTATGTCCTTGATGAACCGACAATCGGACTGCATATGCGTGATAATGAAAAACTTCTCGCTACATTAACTCAATTGCGGGATCTCGGTAATACTGTCGTAATTGTTGAACATGATGCAGAAACTATTTTAAAAGCCGATTATCTGATAGACCTTGGTCCCGGAGCCGGAATACATGGTGGCCATCTTCTTCATCAGGGTTCAATAAAAAAACTTCTTAAAAACAAAGAATCTCTTACAGCAGCATATTTGACCGGGAAACGCGGGATTCCTGTTCCGGTTGAAAGAAGAAAATCTGACAGTAAAGAAATGCTTACACTTAAAGGAGCAACTCATAATAATCTTAAAAATATTTCAGTAAATATTCCTCTCGGATTACTTACTTGCGTTACAGGTGTATCAGGATCCGGTAAATCATCTCTGATTAATGACACCCTTTTGCCGGCGGTGAAACGCAAAATATACGGTTCAGATATTCCGTCCGGTGATTATAAAAAAATTATCGGCGCGGATAAAATTGACAAAGTTATTGTTGTTGATCAAGCGCCGATAGGAAGAACTCCCCGCTCAAATCCTGCTACTTATACTAAGGTATTTACTCACATTAGAAACCTTTTTGCAAAAATACCCGAGGCGCGTGCAAGGGGATATTCTTCAAGCAGATTTTCTTTTAATGTCAAAGGGGGGAGATGCGAGGCTTGTGAAGGTAAAGGTGCTAAACAAATTGAAATGCACTTTCTTCCGGATGTATATGTAACTTGTGATACGTGCCTTGGCAAAAGATTCAACAAAGAAACGCTTGAAATTACTTTTCACGGCAAAAACATTGCTGAAGTACTTGACATGACAGTCGAAGAAGCGTATCATTTCTTTAGTAAAGTTCCGATGATTAAAAATATACTTAATACTCTTATAGATGTTGGCCTTGAATATATTACCCTCGGACAGCACGCGACTACACTGTCCGGCGGGGAAGCCCAAAGAGTAAAATTGTCGAATGAACTCGCGAAACGTGAAACCGGGAAAACACTTTATATCCTTGATGAACCGACAACAGGACTGCATTTTGCCGATGTTGATAAATTAATTGCGGCTTTGCAGCGAATAGTTGATGCCGGAAATACCGTGATTGTAATCGAACATAATATTGACGTTGTAAAATGTGCCGATAATATAATAGATTTTGGACCGGAAGGAGGCGATAAAGGCGGGTATGTTATTGCAACAGGGGCTCCGAATAAAGTTGCCGATACTCCTGGAAGTTCAACAGGAAAATATATTTCGCGTGCGTTAAGGGATAATAATAAATCAGCGGTTAATGCCGCTTAATCAAAATACGGATAAATAAAATGAAAAACGAAGGAATTGTAGAAAAAACTAAAGGTAAATTCTTTAATCCATTCCTGCAGATTATCGGCTTCTTCTCTCGTGACGTGGGTATCGACCTCGGTACAGCCAACACTATCCTTTATGTCAGAGGAGAAGGTATTGTCCTTGATGAACCTAGTATTGTCGCTATTCGAACCAAAACTAATGAAGTCCTCGCTGTCGGTAATGAAGCCAAAAGAATGGTCGGAAGAACTCCAGGCTCTATTGACGCTATCCGGCCGATGAAAGACGGCGTTATCGCGGACTTTGATATTACAGAAAGTATGCTTAGATATTTTATCCGGAAAGTTCACGATAGACGTACTCTTATCTCACCAAGAATCGTTATCGCTGTTCCATCGGGCATTACTGAAGTCGAAAGACGCGCCGTTAAAGAATCAGCCGAACGAGCAGGCGCCAGAAGAGTTTATTGCATTGAAGAACCTATGGCTGCAGCAATTGGTGTTGGGCTTCCTGTACATGAACCTGCAGGAAATATGATTATTGATATCGGTGGCGGAACAACAGAAGTAGCAATTATGTCATTGTCAGGTATCGTTTTCTCAAAATCAATTCGCGTAGGCGGTGACGAAATTGACGAAGCTATTATCGACTATATGAAACGTGTCTATAACTTGATAATCGGTGAAAGAACTGCTGAAGAAATTAAAATTCAAATCGGGTCAGCTTATCCATTGGAACCGGAATTGGAAATGGAAGTTAGAGGACGTGATAGCGGCGCCGGTCTTCCAAAAACTATTATGATTACCAGTCAGGAAATCAGACAGGCTATAAGTGATCCCGTTGAAAGTATCGTGGGCGCCGTTCGTTATGCTCTTGAAAGATGTCCGCCGGAACTGTCGGCTGATTTAATTGACAGGGGATTAGTTCTTGCCGGCGGTGGAGCTCTTATGAAAGGTCTTGATAAACTTATTGAAGAAGAAACGGGACTCGCGGTTAATATCGCCGAAAATGCACTCACAGCTGTCGCGCTCGGAACAGGTGTGATTATTGACGACGAAGAGATGCTTAAGAAAGTCGCTATTACAAGTCTTTAATAAATCGAAAGTCAAAGGTCTAAGGTCTAAGGTCCAACGTCCAACGTCCAACGTCAAACGTCAAACGTCAAACGTCACACGTCACACGTCACACGTCACACGTCAAATGTCAAACGTCAAAACTTGCTATGAAAAAAATCCATCTCCTAATTCTTGCTTTTTTAATGTGCTTGACCATACAAGCAGATTGGGATGACATTAAGTCTAAACTGATTTCATCGTCTAACATTAATTCTGAAAGTAAATCTGATTCAAAATCCGAATCACTTCTTGATTCCACAAATATATGGTTTGTTGTAAAAAGCGAAAACGTTTCAGTTTACTCTCATAATCGAAGCTTTTCCATCTATTTAAAAAAATCGGCTGAGGCATTTATAAATAAATTATCGACTAACTTTAACATTACTATTCCTCATAATTTTCATTGTAAATTGTTTGCTTTTGATAACCAAAATGGAATGATGGAATATCTTTCAGATTCCGTTTCAGGAATAGATGTAGAAAGATGGTACGAAAATGAATCGCTTACTACTTTTCGATTCTCAAATAAAAATAAATTGCGCAGAAAAGTTTTTCGGGATGATATTCCCTATCTGCTGACACTTGCCGTTTTAAACAAAATAGACGCAAAAAATAAAATTCCGGAAACGCTTAAAATAGGTTTCGCTATTTCTACAGAACAATCAGTATCTAATAAATTAAAAAGTTTGAGTTTTAATTTGTTGGATGATAGTGAAAAATGGATTGACTATAAAACTTTGTTCAAAATTCATTTCGACGCTTATGATGAACCGGAATTTATTGACAATATCGAGGCAGAAGCAGCTTTGTGGGCTATGTATATAAGAAATAAACTCTCCCCGCAACAAACAGGAAAATTAATTTATGACTTGGCAAATGGCGCTGATTTGCAGAAAACTTTCGCAAGAGCTTTTGATGTGGGAATGTTTGACACTATGCCGAGACTTGAAGAACATGTGCGCAAATGGCTTAGTATTGAATTCCCCGTTAAACCAAAAACAACTTTTTATCTGTCAACAAGAAATAAAAATATGATTATTATTTCTTTTGCCGGTCTCATATTTATTCTTATTGTTTCTGTTATTTATAAATGGCTCAAAGATTTGATCCATTAATTCATTGGATATTCAATTTTTTTTACTCTCGCTAAGGCGCAAAGATCGCAAAGTTAATAAAAACAATTAATTACTTATCAAAACCTTTGCGAAAACTTTTGGAGTGCATTAATAAAGCCGCGTTGAAAACTTTGCGAAATATAAAGCGGCATTTAATGTGGCTGTTGCGTTAGCAACAGAATTACCCGAAAAAAATAATAAAACCGAAATCTAATTGTTTTTGCAAGATTTATAATTTATTTTCGCATTGATGGAAAAAATCCCCCTGCCCCCCTTTAAAAAAGGGGGAATAATGCAGTAAACGACTCGCAATTTTTGTTTGATTACCGATACTCCCACAAAAAGACTGCCTAAGGTAACATCTGATGAGAAAAGTTTTTGGTATGCCAGATGGGAAGTTCAACATCTTGCAAATCCTGAACATATTGAGTGCGATTCAATACGAGAGGATTTAAAAGAAGCTCTTGCTATATTGAATAAGAGTAAGCCTATGCCACCTGAGTATATTGGCAAACGTCCATGCTGAAACAGTATTCTAAGAGCTTATCACTTAATTAACTTTAAAATAAACCACTTATCTTCACGAATCTTCACTAATAAAAAAACAGAACCATTTACAGCAGAACCATTAATAAATCATTTTTTTGTTTGAATTCTTGGCGTTTTTTGCGCCTTAGGGAGAGTAAAAAATCTGCAAAATGATGAATATCAAAATGGTCTAAAACAAAAATACTAAATTCATCACAACGGGATGAATTTCCTAAGCTGTGCCTGTAATTTATCTCACACCGGCACAGCAAGCACAGTAAGCCTGACTCGAATGATTCTTTTTTTATCAGCACGAAGGATGGTAATCAGAATTCCTTTATATTCAAAAGTTTCGCCACGCACAGGCACTTTTCCCACGAGCTTAAGCACAAGCCCTGCAATAGTTTCATATCCGTCTTTATCAAACTTTATGCCAAGAGGTTCTTCAAGTTCGTCAACTTCAACTCTTCCTTCGCAATCAATTCCGTTTTTATGAGTTATCATAAAAGGTTTGTCGTCATCTTTATCAATTGCAAGTTCGCCGGCTACTTCTTCAGCGATGTCGCGCATTGTAACCATGCCTGTAACTCCACCGTATTCATCAATAACAAAAATAATTTCAGCTTCTTCATCGCGTAATTCTTTCAGAGCTGAGCCAATAAGTTTAGTTTCCGGCATAAAAGGTAAAGTTCTGTCAACAAGATTAGCGAGTTTGGTTTCACTATATCCGTTTGTAATACTTAAAGAAGCATCAAACAAATCAATTGCATTGACTAATCCAATAATATTGTGATTGTTTTCTTCATAAACAGGTAACTTAAAATATTTGCTGCTTTGAGCAACTTCCATCGCTTCATCGATAGTTGAAGTTATCGGAATAGAAACAAGATTGACAAGAGGAACCATCGCTGAAGCAAGAGTCGTTTTGTTCAATTCAAAAACACGGCTTATCATTTTCTTTTCTAAATCACCAATGAGACCGTGCTCGGCGCTAATTTCGGCAAGAGTCCGAACTTCCTCCCGGGAAACTGAAAATTTATTATGAGATTCAGTAATTCCAAACAAACGCAATGCGCCTGAGGAAAGAAAAGAAATAGTTACAACAAATGGTTTCAATAACTTTTGGGAAAAGAAAATTATTGGAGCTGATGCAAGAATATAATTCTGTGAATTATTTCTTCCAATAGATTTTGGAACAAATTCCGCGAAAATAAGAAGTACAGGCGTCATAATCGCTGTTGTTACAACAGATTGCCACTCTCTTGGCACATAATTTGAAACAATTAATGTGGCTAATGTGGTCGCGGAAACAAAAAATAAATTCGTGCCGATAAGGGTTGTTGCAAGCATACGCGAAGGAGTTGATAAAATTTTGTTCGCAAGTTCCGCCCGTTTATTCTTTTTTTTGGCAAGCGAATCCAGCAGCGCTTTGTCGATGGATACAAATGCCGTTTCCGCTCCCGAGAAGAAAGCGCTTAGAATCACACATGTGACAGCAGAAATAATGAGGATAATAGTTATCATAATGAAAGTCTAAGGTCAAAGTTCTAAGTTCTAAGGTCTAAGGTCAAAGTTCTAAGTTCTAAGGTCTAAGGTCTAAGGTCTAAGGTCTAAGGTCTAAGGTCTAAGGTCTAAGAACCACCCCGCCCTTCCCCAGCATTCGCGGGGCACGCGGGCACCCCTCCTTATTAAGGAGGGGAGTTCAACGTCAAGCGTCCAACGTCAAGCGTCAAATGTTCTCAACAGTTTTAATTCGAATGGTATCGACTTTATTCCCATCCATTTTTAATACATGAAATTCATAATTGTTATTAGTGAAAAAATTACCGGGTTTTGGTATCGCTCCAAGTGAGCGCATTACGTATCCGGCAATAGTGTCATCCAATTCCTCAGGTAGATTAAGACCGCATTCCCAATTCAATTTGCTGATTCTCACATTTCCGGATGCGATAATATCTCCATCATGCAAAATGTGAATTCCGGAATGAACGGAACTACCGCCTGAAATTCCACCGAGAAGTGTGTCGATAACATCATATTTAGAAACCATTCCCGCCGTCCCGCCATATTCATCAAGCAGAATTGCCGTTTCCTGTTCTTTTTCTTTAAGATTATTGAGCAGCAGATCAAGCCGGCATAATTCAGGCATAAGCAAAGCCGGCAGGAGGAAAGGTTTAAGTTTGTTATTGTGAGGATTGTTTATATTTTTTAATTCGGTAATTTTTTTTTCAAAAGAAATATTTTTCCTCCACGAAATAAGATTCTTGATATTAAGAATATAACAAATATGATCAATGTTATTATGAAAAACCGGGAGATGGCTATGGCGGTTTTTTCTCGCAATTCTTATCGCATCGCGTAAAGATAAATTTTCGTCAATGCAGACCATCTCGCGTCGTGGAACCATAACTTCTTTTGCTACAGTGGTTCGAAAAGAAGTTATAGCGTGAATAATTTCCGCCTCATCATTTTCTATTCCGCCTTCTGATTTGCTCTTATGAAGAGTCGCGATGAATTCTTCATGAGTAAGCAGCGCATCGTTATCAGCACTTTTTTGGTTAAGAAGATGTAAAATTAAATTAGAAATTATGCGCAAAACATATCTAAAAGGCGTTAATATTATTGTGAAAAATCCGATAGGATAAGAAATATATCTCGCAAATTCTTCCGGGTGAATTATTGCAAGTGTTTTAGGAGTGACTTCTCCGAAAATAAGCAGTAAAAATGTTGACGCAAGAACCGCTGCTGCAGCGCCTTTGCCGCCAAGCCATTCTGTAAACGAAGTTGCCAACATACTTGATATTGCAATATTTACGAGAAGATTTCCGACTAAAATTGTAATTAATAATTTTCCGGGATCTTGTAGTAATCGCGCGACGAGTTTACCGCCGGGACCACTATGATCACGCAGTCGTCGCACCCTGGCGCGGCTTAATGAGAACAAAGAAGTTTCTGAACCTGAAAAGAAAGCTGACAGGATGAACAGAAGAATTAAAAGGAAAATATTAAACCAGACTGACACAAAAATTGTTTTCATCATGCCCATCTTCCATTATAATTTTCCGGAGGACTTATTTCACCACGGATAACGCGGTCACGTAATTTTTGACCGTAAGTTAAAAATCCAGGTGGCTCGGAGCAGGCAATTGATGCGAGAGGATCGGCTTTGTCGGAACTGAATTCGTTAGTCCAATTGTGAATCTTTTTCATTAAATCAAGAACGTGTTCCGATTCAACAGCCGCTAAATTATTTTTTTCAGAATAATCATCTGAAACGTTGTACAGCTCTGTATCATCAAATTGCCAGAAACCATTGTGCCAAGTGCGATTTAATTTCCATCCGGAAGAAATAATCGCGCGTTGGGCTGTATAATGTCCATGGCTGCATACAACATAATTTCTACCTTGAGGTGAGTTTTCTATTAAATCAGCAATGGATATTGAATGATATCCTGTTGGAACTTCAAGATCGAGCATATCTAATATTGTAGCGGAAACATCCAACGAGTAACAGAGTCCGTTCAGAGTAATTCCGCTGCCAAGTATTTTGGGAGCGTGGATGATTAACGGAACGCGCGCGCAATTATAATGTGCGCTTATATGTCCGCCATAACATCCGCATTCTCCGAGTAGAATGCCATGATCACTGGTAATAATTATTGCAGTATCGTCAAGAATATTTAATTTTTCGAGATGTGAGACTAATTCAGCTACACAGTCATCGATCGAACGTATTTTCGCGTTATATTTGTGTATAAGCTGCCGCATTGCGTTTTGTGAAGCCGCTCTGTGTAATCTTGGTGAAAAAGCCGCATGAAGATTATGGTGGTTTTTAAAAGTCTTTTCATCAGGAACCGGTGGCTCGCCGTGAGAGGCGATAGAGTCAAAATAATCAGCTTCGTTTTTTGTCAACGGGGAATCGGATATTCGGTCTAAATTATTGTAAGTCAGATATAAAAAGAAATCATTTTTCGAATTTTGACTAATCCATTGCAGTGCGGATTTATTAATTGTTTCGGCATCAACTTCAACAGGATCAATTTCAGGATGAGTGTCGTAAACTTCCTGCCAGCCTGTATAAAACCAACGGGCATTTTGCCTGCCGAAAGGCGATATGGCAGCAGTTTGTATTCCATTAGCTGCAAGATATTCAGCAAACATAGGACGCTGTGCGTTTAATCCATACAAACTAATTGGAGTATGCCGCCGGATAACATCTGATAAGAATCCATCGGTTACAATACCTGTTTCTATTCCTAATCTTCCGGAAAAAATTGACGCGCGTGCGCCGGCATTAGTTGCATCAGAAGAAAAAGCGGCGTTACAGATCAAACCTTCTGCAGCTAATTTATCAATTGTAGGGGATGTTGGTCTTTTATAACCGTAACAGCCGAGGTGATCCGCTCTTAAACTACCGATATCGATAAAAAGAAATTTCATAATCAGCGCCTTGTTGCAAATTTTCAAAATTTTTACATTTTAAATTCTTATATAGTGGCTGACCGAAAACCTTTTATTTTTGCATGCCGCCTATTTTGGAAGGCAGGATGCTTCAAATCCTGTTTGCATCTTATCTCGAACCGGACGTTCCGGTTGGGGCATGGATACAGTATTTGAAGTGGTATGACACCAAAAAAGGCGGCACCGGTATTCCGGTCGAAAATGCGAATTGAGGGGTTTTCGGTCAGGCACTATATAATAGTATAATCAAATATTAAAAATGTAACAAGGGGTATTTTTTAACCATATAAGGAACCATAAGTTTTAATTATCATAATATAAATTTTTTAACCACATAAGGGACATAAGATACACAGAAGAATTAATAAATGATAAATTGTTAATTAGAAAGTTTTTTTCTTATGTAATCTTATGTCCCTTATGTGTTTAATGTATTATTTCTTTTAATTTCTGTTCTTGATTTCATTTTAACTGATTGTTATAATAAACAAGAGTATTATATATGGAATAATGGAATAATGGAATAATGGAGTAAATTCATTTTTTTAAAAATGAATTTTGTATTAATATGAAATTCAAATCTCTGATTTGAATTTACTCCCATTACTGACACCTGACACCAATTAGCTAGCTACCAACTAATAACAATTAACAATTAACTAATAAAACAGTGCTAATAGTTATTTTATCATATTTTTTAGGAGCAATTCCGGCCGGTTATCTCATAAACAGATACTTTCCGGTAATTAACTTTATTACTTCGGAAAAATCATTTCTGCCGGACTCGGTTCGTCATGCAGTAAAACTTCATGGCGGTAAAGTTCTTTCGATTGCGGCAGATGTGTTAAAAGGTTGGATTACGGTCTGGATAGTTTCTAAATTAGGAATAAGAATGTCCGGAAGCCAATTCGGATTTTTTGTTTTTCCATTTGTTTCTCCGGGATTGATTCACGTTGGAGCGTTGATTTTTGTCGTCTTGGGACACGTGTTTTCAGTTTATATTTGCGGATGGGGCGGTAAAGGAGTTGCAACAGCATTTGGCGGTTTTTTACTTTTAGTACCCAAGGTTGCCGTATGCGCAATGGTGATTTTCTTAATAGCGGCATATCTTAAAAAATCAATTCCATTTGCTTCAATTGTTGCAAGTTGGGCATTACCGTTGTTGATATGGTATTTTTACAGGATGAATATTCCATACCAGATTGCCGCAGTTTTTCTGGCAACATTATCTCTTATAACTCATTATAAATACTTGAGACCGGAAGCTTTTAAACTCGATTCCGGCGATTAAATTGAATAAATGACAATGTCTGACACAAAAAATATTTTTGTAATTAACCGGCAAAGACTTTTAAAATTAGATTCTGATAAAATAAAATCACTTGCGCGATACGTTCTTGAAAACGAAAAGATCAGTAATGATGTCGGAATAAACTTAATGTTTGTCAGAAACAACCTGATTAGAAAATATAATAAAGAGTTTTTGAATAAAGATAACCCGACCGATGTAATCAGTTTTGAAGGCAATCCAAATGACGGATCGGCCGGCGACATTATTATTAGCGTTGAAAAAGCAGTTGAATATGCTGCACAAAATAATATTGATGTGGATGAAGAAATTTCGCGTTACATTATTCATGGCATTCTTCATTGTCTAGGTTATGAAGATATAATTGACAAGGATAGACGTGCAATGTTTAAACGCCAGGAAGA